>NZ_JAVQLW010000001.1:1537500-1802500 GCF_031822435.1 Paracoccus sp. MBLB3053
GCTGAAGCCCACGCTGCTGGTGCTGGACGAGCCGGTCTCTGCACTGGACCTTTCCGTGCAGGCGCAGGTCTTGAACCTGCTCGCCGACCTGCAGGAAGAGTTCAACCTGGCCTATGTCTTCATCAGCCATGACCTCTCGGTCGTGCGCTACATCGCCGATGACGTGCTGGTGATGAACAAGGGCGAGGCGGTCGAGCAGGGGAGCCGCGAAGAGCTCTTCGCCAATCCCAAGCACCCCTATACGCGCGAGCTCTTCGCCGCGACGCCGATCACCGATGTCGAGGCGATCCGCGAACGGGTCGCGCGCCGCAAGGCGCTGCGCGCGGCTGGGGTGTGACTCGAACGAAAGGCCCCGGCGTCGCATTCCGCGTGGTGGGATGTCTGAACACAACGCCTGCCGCGTCCTGCGCGGCAGGCCATTGATCTTCTTCAAGCTGAATTTCTCACTGCCTGAGCACTGCCTAGAGGACCGCGGCGCCCTTGGCATCGACATCGTGGAGTTGGAACACGGATTGGGCAAGATCAACGCCGATCGTGATAATTCCTTCATGGACTCGCTGCTCATGGGTCTGGCCCGCTGGATCAGGACGGGCGGGCAGGAGCTTTTCATCTGACCGGCATCATCCATGGGGCCCTGAGCCAGTCCGAGAGATCCGAAATCAGCGAAGCCCGCACCTTGGACCTCCCATCACGCGGAACGCCTCCGCGTCGGGCCTGGCCCTCGTTCGCTTCGAAGCCCAAGTCCGTTTGCCACGCGGCAGTTCGTGCCGGGGTGGGGCTATCCCATCTTCTGGGCAGTTGCGCGCAGTCACGACACTTGACGCAGACCCTGACGGGGAACATAAAAGCTGCACGTCTGATCGACATGCCTACCGTCTCAGACCGATCTTCCCCGTTGCTGCTCCAATGAAGTCTCAGGCCCAAAATCATAGGTGAAACAATGCGTCTCGTTCCCGTTGCGCTCCTCGCCTCGCTGTTTGCCTTGCCGGCCCAGGCGCAGAGCTTTGACTATCCCCCCGAATTTAGAACCGAGGAGATCGCGTCCGATGGCGCGACCATCCATGTCCGCACCGGAGGCTCAGGCCCGGCGGTCATGCTGGTGCATGGTTATGGCGAAACCGGCGACATGTGGGTGCCGATGGCCGAGGATCTTGTCCAGGACCATCTGGTGATCGTGCCCGACCTGCGAGGATTGGGCCTATCCTCGAAGCCCGCCGGAGGTTTCGACAAGAAGACACAGGCCGGAGATCTGGCTGCTGTTCTTGATCATCTGAAGGTCGAGCAGACGGCCTTGGTCGCCCATGACATCGGCAATATGGTGGCCTATGCGTTCGCGGCCCAATTTCCCGAACGTGTCTCGAAGCTTGCGGTGATCGATGCGCCCGTCCCTGGCATCGGCGCATGGGAAGAGGTTCTGAAGAATCCGCTGCTTTGGCATTTCCGCTTTGGTGGCCCCGACATGGAGCGGCTTGTGGAAGGGCGCGAGCGCATTTACCTGGACCGGTTCTGGAATGAGTTCTCGGCCACGCCTGCGCGCTTTTCAGAACCCGCGCGAGAGCATTATGCCGCGCTTTATGCTCTGCCTGGCGCCATGCATTCGGGCTTTGCGCAATTCGCAGCTTTCGATCAGGATGCGGTAGACAACCGGGCGTTTCTCGCGAAGGGAAAGCTGAAAATGCCCGTGCTTGCTGTCGGAGGCGAAAAATCCTTCGGTCCGATGATGGCGACGGTGATGCGCTTCGCAGCCGACGACGTCGAGGAAGCGGTGGTTCCCGATGCCGGGCATTGGATCATGGAAGAGAACCCCGAGGCCACCGGACGAATCATTCGCGACTTCCTGCAATAGGGGCCGCACGCGGCATGCCGCTGCGAACGAAGCGGGGGGCACCGCCTGGGCAGGGCGCGGGCGCTCTGCTAATCGGGCAGGTGGGGATCGCCGCTTGTCGCGACGGTCCGATCGAGGTCCCGGTAGTCGTGCACCGCTCCGCGCCAGTCGCGGATGCGATAACGGCCTTCGGCGACTTCATCGACATGGCCGGCACCCAGCGGCACCTTGCCATACCCTCCTGGCAGATCCAGGACATAGGTCGGAAGGCAGGTGCCGGAAAGCCGGCCGCGCAGCGCGTCCATGATCGCCTGGCCTTCGGCAATCGTGGTGCGGAAATGGCTGGTCCCGCGGGCGAGGTCGCAATGGTGCAGGTAATAGGGTTTGACCCGGTTGCGCAGCAGCGCCCGGAACAGATCCGTCAGCGTGTCTGGATCGGCATTCACGCCCTTGAGCAGGACCGTCTGCGATAGCAAAGGAATGCCCGCGACCGAAAGGCGCCGCAATGCGGCGCAGGCCCCGGGGGTCAGTTCCTGCGCATGGTTGGTGTGCAGCACGACCCAGATGGCGAGTCGCTGGCTTTGCAATGCTTCGAGCATCGCCTCGTCGATGCGATGCGGCGCGACGACCGGAATGCGGGTGTGAAAGCGGATAAGATCAAGATGAGGTATCGCTTCAAGTCGGCGGATCACGGCGGCGATGCGCCGTGCCGATAGCACCATGGGATCGCCGCCGGTCAGGATCACCTCATGGATCGCGGGGGTCCGGGCGATGTAGTCGAGCGCCGCCGAAAGTTCGGCTTCGGGAAGGGTTCCGTCTTCGCCCACGACCTCGCGGCGGAAGCAGAAGCGACAATAGACCTCGCAGGTGCGGGTGATGTGCAGGATCACTCGATCGGGATAGCGATGCGTCAGCCCCGGCGTCGGGCTGAAGGCCTCGTCGCTGATCGGATCTTCCAACTCTTCGGGACGGATCGTCAGTTCGCGCGCGTCGGGCACGAATTGCCGGGCGACGGGATCATCGCCCGCACCTTGCATTGCCTCGTGCATGGCCGGCGTGACGCGGATGCGGAATTCACGAGCGACCTGTTCAAGCGCCGCCCTGTCTTCGGGCGCGGCAAGGCCCGCCTCGGTCAGGGCCGAGACAGTTGTCAGCGGTCGGATTTGCTTGGTCACGATGGCTCTGCGCTTTTTCTGGAAAGCGCGGCCTTATGCGCCGATTGCCAGCGAATTGCAATGGTCACGCCTATCGTAATGTATACATTGCGTCTGGGGAATCGGCGCTCGGGGTTGCTCAGGCGCGACGCAAGAACGGAGAGGATAAGCATGAGCGTTCAGTTGTTCGATCTGACCGGCCGCACGGCACTGGTCACCGGCTCGTCACGCGGGCTAGGCCGCGCCATGGCCGAGGGGCTGGCCGCTGCAGGCGCCAGGGTCATCCTGAATGGAGTGAACGCCGCACGGCTGGAAGAGGCTTCGGCCGAGTTGCGGGGCAGGGGGCTGGACGTCATCCAGCGGGCTTTCGATGTCACGGACGAAGCCTCTGTCGTCGCGGCGTTCGAGGCGCTCGACCGGGACGGGATCGATGTCGATATCCTTGTCAACAATGCGGGCATCCAGTTCCGCAGCCCGATGCTGGATCTCAAGACCGCCGACTGGCAGCGCGTCATCGACACCAACCTGACCTCGGCCTTCATCGTCGGACGAGAGGCGGCGAGGCGAATGGCGACACGCGGCCATGGCAAGGTCATCAATATCGGTTCGCTCACCTCGGAACTCGCCCGCGCCACGATCGCGCCCTACACGGTCGCAAAGGGCGGCATCAAGATGCTGACCAAGGCCATGGCGGCGGAATGGGGTGCTTTGGGCATCCAGTCGAACGCGATCGGTCCGGGCTACATGGTCACCGACATGAACGAGGCACTGCTTGCCAATGCCGAGTTCGACGCCTGGGTAAAGGGGCGCGTCCCGATGCGTCGCTGGGGGCAGCCGGAGGAACTGGCGGGCATCGCGGTCTTCCTGGCCTCCAGGGCATCGAACTATGTCTCGGGCCAGATCATCTATGCAGATGGCGGCATGATCTCGGTGTTGTAACGAACGGCGCGAATTGTCCGTCACGACCGCGATGTGATGGGATTCGGCCACCGGGCGCGAGCCGCCGGGGAAACCCTGCCCGTATCCTCCCTCGGGCCTTGGGGCCCTCTGCGAAGCTGTGCCGCCTTCGGTCCGGCCGCGGATCAGTCCATCAGATCCTCTTCTCGATCAGAAGGGATCTGATCCGGTCCATGCGTTCAGTCGATGGAGGCTCGGAATCCAGCAGCCAAGCCCATGTCTCTCAGCCGTGACGAAGCTGGCCCCGGGAATGTCGGCTTCGATCAATCGACCCTGCTTCACGGGATGCGCTGAAGATGATGCGTCCTGCGGGGGGCGAATTTCGGCATCGTGGCGCCAGCGAGAAGCGCGGCTTCGGCGGTGAGCTTTCAGCGTCTTTTGCCCGTCGACTGCGAGCGGAGCTATGAAGGGCATGGGCGTCTGGATACGGCCAGCAAGCAAGGTTGGGCCGGCAAATCAGCCGCTTCGGCAGGCCATAGCTCCGCTTTCAATGGATGGCATGGGGGGATCGGAATAGAACCAAGGCCCAGCCGCTCCTCCCTTCGCGAACCAAAGCGGGCAACTGCCCGGGCGATGGGGGCATGCCTGCCTGTTTTCGCGACGGGAAAGTCCCCAGGCGAGGGTGTGCCCTTCGCCTGGGGCCGCATCGTTATTTCAGTTCGACGACGACCTGCGCAAGCTCGCCCTCAAAGTCGAAGGGGGCTTGGTAGTCCGTGGTGACCGCAGTTCCGGTATCCGTTCCGATGTCCTGGTTTTCCGAGAGAGAGTATTTGAACGGCGTCGTCTTTTCGATCGTCCCGGAACCGGCTGGCTGACCATCGACCGTCAGGGTCACGGTTCCGCTCTTGCCCATCTCTTCCCCACCTTCATAGGCAAACTCCATCATCAGCTCGTGCTCGCCGGCTGGAACGGTTGCATCGCTTTCGACGGAATAGAACTCGACGTCGATATAGTTATGCGCGGCCTTCAGCTTGCCGTCCTTGAGATAGAATGCCCAGCCGCCGGTATTGCCGCCCTGAGTGAAGATCATCCCGTTGGCGTTTTCGTCGACCGTCACCTTGGCGGTCACGCTGAAGGACTTGTTCTTGAGGTCGGGGGCAGAGGATTCCGGCAAGCCTGCCATCACGCCCTCATAGGTGAAGCTCGTGCGGTCGCCTGCGAGGTTCGGCTTGCCGGTGGCTTCGGCGCTGAAACGTTCGGCGCCGCGCCAGTCAAGCGGCAGTGCCTTGTTCTTCGATGCCTCGGCCCACCACAGCGCCTTCAGTTCCTCCAGCTTTTCCGGGTTCTCGGCCGCGATGTTCCTGGCCTGGCTGAAATCTTCCTCGAGATTGTAAAGCTCCCATTCGGCGGTCATCGGATCGAATTCGCCGCGCACCGGGTCCCAGGGCTCGAAGGCCAGCGAGGCTGCCCACCATCCGTTCTGGTACATGCCGCGGTTCACGAACATCTCGAAATACTGGCTGGTCCGAACCTCATCGGCATCGGCATCGCCGAGCACGCTCAGGAAACTTTTGCCCTGGATCGGGGTCTGGGCAGTTCCGTTGACGCTGCGAGGCTCGGGGATATTCGCAGCTTCAAGGATGGTCGGCGCAATGTCGATGACATGCAGGAACTGAGTCCGGACCTCACCGGCATTCTGGAAGCGGGCCGGCCATTTCACGATCATCGGGTTGCGCACGCCGCCAAGGTGGCTCGCGACCTGCTTCGTCCACTGGAAGGGGCTGTCCACCGCCCATGCCCAACCGGCGGGGAAGTGGTTGAAATGCAGCTCGGTCCCGATCTCGTCCATCCGGTCAAGCATGTCATCCGCCGTCATCAGATAGGCGTTGAAGAAGGCGTTTTCGTTCAGCGTGCCTTCAAAGCCGCCCTCGGCCGATGCGCCGTTGTCGCCCACGATATAGATGATCATCGTGTTGTCGGCATCCGGCAATGTCTTGACGTAGTCAAGCACGCGCCCGACCTCGTAATCCACCTGTTCGCCATAGGCGGCGAAAACCTCCATCATGCGGGTGTAAAGCCGCTTCTGGTCGTCGTTGAGGCTATCCCAGGCGGGCAGGCTGTCGGGGCGCGGCGTCAATTCGGCATTCGCCGGGATGATGCCGCGTTCCTTCTGCCGCTCGAAGGTCTGTTCGCGATAGACGTCCCAGCCCATGTCGAACTGACCCTTGTATTTGTCGATCAATTCCTTTGGGGCCTGATGCGGAGCATGGGTCGCGGCGGGCGCGAGATAGGCAAACCAGGGTTTGTCGGGCTGGATCGCCTCGAGCTTCTTCAGCCAGCTGATGGTATGATCGGCAAGATCCGTGCTGAGATAATAGCCTTCCTCATTGGGTGTTCCGATCGGGGTCTGGTTCTCGAACAGGTAAGGCCGGATCTGGTTGGTGTCGCCCGCCATGAAGCCGTAGAAATAGTCAAAACCCAGCCCGTTCGGCCAATGGTCGAAAGGCCCCATCGCGCTGGTCTCGTAGATCGGCGTGTTATGATTCTTGCCGATCCAGGCGGTGATATAGCCGTTCTGGCGCAGGATTTCGGCGACCGAGGCGGTATCCTTGGGAATGACGCCGGTATAGCCATCATATCCAGTTGCAAGTTCGGTGATGACACCTGTCCCGGCCATGTTGTGGTTGCGTCCCGTCAGCAGCGCAGCGCGTGTCGGCGAGCAAAGGGCGGTGGTGTGGAAACGCGTGAAGGTCAGCCCTTCTTCGGCCAATGCGTCCATGGCCGGTGATGGAACGCCGCCGCCGGTCACGTCGAACTGACCGAAGCCCACATCGTCCAGCAGGACAAGAAGAACGTTCGGTGCACCCTCGGGTGCGGTGATCGGCGCGGGAAATTGCGCCGGATCGGCATTGAGATAGGTCGTTCCCACATTGCCGCGAAACTTCTGCTCCGCATAAGGCAGTGTGACCTGCCCGCTTTGAGCGCCGATCGGAAGATCCGTCTCTTGTGCGCCAACGGATGGGGCGATGCCCATCACCATCATAGGCAAAGCGAGAATGAAATAGGGTAACCTGGACTTGTCCATTGCTGCAAACTCCGTGGTTCAAGCCATGATAGGAAAGTCAGTGCACAATGAATTAACGCGGAAACGGAAAGTCTTTCAAGTTCTTCGGCGCCCGCACCTGACCTGCCACCTGCACCGTTCAGCGTTGAACTTGAACCCACGTGAAGCTGTCACGCCAAGGCATTCCTTGCGTGCCGCAAAGGTAGGGAAAGCGAACGGTTCATGAAACCAGGTCAAGCCTTGCGGGCGCGGGATGGACTGGCGTGCCCGATAGTCGGGGCGTGCGAAAGCCGCTACTTCCAGTTGGGGTCCCACCGGCAGCGCAATCAGGTGTTGGCTCAGTCGGATCGCGTAATCGTAGCGGTCTTCGGGCGAGGTCCGACAGTCGCCCTTCGCTGCTGATCTCGATCCTGACCTCCGGGTCGTCCCGGTTGCGACACCACCGGCCAGGGGATGCCCCGCGTCGCCGGAACGCTCGATCTGTCGCGCACGACGCCGGAGGGCGGTTCCCCGAGGGTGCGGATTTCCTCGATCCGGTTGCCGACATGCTGGAAACTCGGCCGCAGCGAGGCAAGCAGCTGTTCGACAGGCGCAATTGTCCTCGTAGGCGACCGGAATGAAGGTCAAAAGATCGCCGAGCAGTTCGCGGTCCATCTCGTGCTCCCGTTCTGGTTTCGTGAAGTTTCCGGCGGCGCGGTTCAGGGTTGTCTGGCGCATTCTGCCGCAGATGCGGTTGGATTGCGCTCTCAATGATGAATCTGGCTCATGGCCGGGATAAGCCAGAAGTGCCTTATCTGGCCGTGAGCGCGGCTCCAGATTGGAATGCAGAACGCATATCCGCATCGGAGCAACCCATGACCGACACGACCACGAATACTGAACCCCGCAACCTTGGGCGGCGCGACCTGCTGCTGGCCGCAGGTATCGGCGCAGCGGCACTTGGCGTGGCCACGCTGAGCGCGCAGGACGCATTGGCCCAAGCCGCAACCGACTGGGACAAGACCTTCCCGCAAAGCGACCGCGTCGAGCATCGGAAGGTCAGCTTCACCAATCGCTACGGCGTTGCACTGGTGGGTGATCTCTACCTGCCGACGGATCGCGGCGCGGCCACGCTTCCGGCCTTGGCAGTCGCGGGGCCCTTCGGCGCCGTGAAAGAGCAGGCAGCCGGGCTTTACGCGCAGGAGATGGCCGAACGCGGCTTTGCGGCCCTGGCCTTCGACCCATCCTATATCGGCGAAAGCGGCGGCGCGCCGCGCTACGTCGCTTCGCCTGACATCAATACCGAGGACTTCATGGCGGCTGTCGACTTCCTTGGCCTGCACGAGGCGGTCGATCGCGAACGGATCGGCATCCTCGGCATCTGCGGCTTTGGCGGCATGGCGCTGAATGCAGCCGCGCCGGACAAGCGGGTCAAGGCGGTGGCCGTGACCTCGATGTATGACATGTCACGGGTGATGGCACGGGGCTACTACGACGCAATGACCGAAGCACAGCGCAGCGAGGCCTTGGCCGCGATGAGCCGGCAGCGCTGGGAAGACGCAGCCTCGGACGCGCCGCCCGCGCTGGCAGGCGGACTGCCAGACACGCTGGACGGCATCGATGATCCGGTGATCACCATGTATCACGCCTATTACAAGACCCAGCGCGGCTATCATCCACGCTCACTGAACTCGAACGGAGGATGGAACGTCACTTCGGCCATGTCCTTCATGAACATGCCGCAATTGACCTATATCCACGAGATCTCGCCGCGCCCGATGCTCATCATTGCCGGTTCCGAGGCGCATTCCCGTTATTTCAGCGAGGATGCCTATGCGGCTGCGGCCGAGCCGAAGGAACTCGTGATCATAGACGGCGCCAATCACGTCGACCTCTATGACCAGAAGGACATCATTCCCTTCGACCGCCTGCAGGCTTTCTTCGATGGCCATCTCGCGTAACAGCATGGCCGGCCTCCGACTTGCAGGTGCAGGGGGGCGTGAGCGCCCGGGCCGAGAGAGGCATAGCCACCTTTGCTAAATGAGCGACAATTCCGAAGCCCCGCCGAATTCGGTGGGGCTTCATGCATGCTGGGTCACCAGCATTTCGTCGGTCGCAGAGCCGATTGCCAGCCGCGATGACGTTGGTCCGGCGCCGCGACCACCGCATCGACCTGGGTCTGCGCATAGAGGTGCCAAGTGCAATTGTATTCGGTACGGCCATGGCCGGTGGCGGATCGGGCATGGTGCTTTCGTCGTAATGGGGCTGCCGCATGCCGGGTCTCAGCGCCGAACAGGATGCAGTTTTGACCACCCCGCCTGCCGGGAAGCTGCTGGCGATCGAATTCGCCAGGGGCGAGAGAGAAACTTGGTGCCTGTCAGAAGTCGAAGCGCCGCGCGTTCGGAAAGAAGGATCTGCGCCGTCGCGCGCCAGGTCGCCAGCCTTGGGCATCAGAGGCTGGCCCGCGAGGCTGGGCCGCCCCTAGCGTCCCTTGACCAGCCGTTAATTGGAGCCGCGCGACAAGGCGCTGAGCACGAATGCGGGTGCTGACCTTGCCATCGACGCGGGGATGAATCAGCGCCCGTTCAGGAAATCACTAAGCGGAAGAAGCAGGAAAACCCAACTGAATAGCCAGGCGGGGCAAAGGTGATCTGCGTCACTCGGATCCTCGCCTTCGCTGTTTCCGCGAAAGCGGTCGTCATGGGGTGCGGTTCCTTCCGGATGTCAATTTCGGGCCACCCGGTGCCTGAGCCAGACAATGCCGCCATCGAGGATCTCGGTTGATAGAAGCTCAAGCGAGACAGGCTTCGTCTCCCGCTCATGGTCATAAATGACCGGGATGCCGCGTTGTCCGTCGAGCACGGGAAGGATCAAGGTGCTGGTCTGGTCGATAAGGTTCGCACCGAGAAACGCGCCGTTGATCTGCCCTCCACCTTCCAGCAGCAATTGCTTCGCCCCGAATCCGGCGGCTATCCGCGACAGCGCCCCGGATATGTCGTCTCCATGAGGCCCGGAGAACACAACCGAGACCCCTTGCGCCGAGAGTTGCGCGACATGAGCTTCGGAAACCTGCTCCGAGACAACCAGGACAAGGTGATCCCCATCGATCTCGCCCGTCTCGGGTCGCAAGCGGCCCTGCCGGTCGAAACAGATGCCAAGGGATCGGCCGCCCGGCTTCATCATGCGGTCAATCCGAGCCCCCGCCACAGGAGCCAGTTGGGGCTCGCCAACCGGCAGATGATCTTCCATTGTTCGGCGACCCACGATCCAGCCGTCCGAACCGAGCCGTTCTGCCACGCTTTCGTAAAGGTCGACCAGCGCTGGGCCGGAAAAGGGCCAACGCTCAGCCACGATCCGCCCGTCCAGAGACGTGACCATGTGGCAGATGATTTCTGGTTTTTGCATTGGTGAAATTGGCCTGGCTTGAAGTTGTTAGGCCCGCAGCGGATTGGCGCTTTCCGGGATCTCCCTGAGGATAGCCCGAGGACGGACCAGCAATTATCCCCGGATATTCGCGAGCACCGATGAGCGGTTTTCACAAGTCAGGCGTTTCCTGCGAAATTGCCCTGCCCGGCGGGCACCGTCCACTGCATCCCCTTCGTTTCGTGCTGGCCCCCTGGGTTTCTCGTGATGGGAAAAGGGGCCGAATGGGCGGACCTCGTCGCCTCCGGAAGCGGACTTTTTCGCCGGATACGGACCCGAGGGGGCACCGGATGCGGACGAGCGCAGCGCCGGATGTGCCGGGGCCACTGGCCCCGGCTCGGATCAGCCTTCATACTCCTGATCCGAGACATGCTCCATCCAGGTGACGGATGTGCCGTCGATACTTTCCTGTATGGCGATGTGGCTCATTGCGGTGTCGGAAGAGGCGCCATGCCAGTGCTTTTCTCCCGCCGGGAACCACACGATGTCTCCTTGGGCTATCTCCTCGATCGGTCCGCCTTCACGCTGGACGCGACCGCGACCGAAGGTGACGATAAGCGTCTGACCGGCCGGATGCGTATGCCAGGCGGTGCGCGCGCCCGGTTCGAATGTGACATGTGCGCCTGCGGTCCGTCCGGGCTCTTCTGCAGCGAAGAGCGGATCGACGCGGACGGTCCCGGTGAACCAGTCTTCGGGGCCCACCATCGACACAGCGGTGCCTGAGCGAGTGATTTTCATGGAGGATCTCCTTTCATGCGCGGTCATGCGCGCAGCTTTTCGAAACGGTAGACAAGCGCGGGGCCGCCGGGCTGAACATAGGCCAGCTCAACGGTCGCCATGGCAAAGGGCTCGATGAAGCGGGCATTCCTTAGCCCGCCAGTTTCCAGTGCCTCGAAGCCAATGTCGCGGATCAGCGCTGCCGCGGTCTGCTTCGCGCCCAGATCGTCACCACAAACGAACACCTGCGGGGCGAAGGCTTGCCCCTTGCGGGCAAAGACCGGGGCGAAGCTCTCGGATGGCGTGGTATTGAAGCAGGAAACCCAGCGGGCCTGCGGGCGCATCCGGGCGAGTTCCTCCGCTCCGCTCGTCGTCATGCCGACGACCATTTCAGTGTTGGCGTCATTCAGGGGAAGACTGCAATTGAGTATCACCTGACCGGCGAGATCTCCGGCCTGCGACAACACGTCCTGAACCCGGGACCAGTGGACCGCCAGCAGGATCGCATCCGCCCCGGCGGTTGCCTTGGCGATGGAACCATGGCGCGCGCCGCTTTCGTCCGCAAGCCGTTCCAATTTCGCCTTGTTCCGGGAATAGGAAAACGTCACGTCGTGTCCGCAGGCAGCCCAGAGGCGGCCCAGCTTTGCACCCATCAGCCCCGATCCGACAATGCCGATCTTCATGCCTCGTCTCCTTGCGGTGAAGGCGTCATTGCGTTCGGCTCTCGAAGACCTCTTTGGCTACCGGCAGCGCCGAAAAGACCTTGGGCCATCCAGCGTAGAATGCGAGATGGGAAAGCATGGCTCCGGCTTCTTTCTGGGTCAGGCCGTTATCCATGGCGCGGTTCAGGTGGAAGGTCATCTGTTCGGGTTGGCCCGCAGCGATAAGCGCGGCCACCGTGACCATGCTTCGGTCACGCGGCGCGAGGTCCGGGCGAAGCCAGAGATCAAGAAACAGCAGTTCGCGCGTGGTGTCCACGACCCCGATGCTGACGGCGCTATATTGACCGCTGACAAGTTTCTCGCGGGCGGCCTCGGCCTCTTGGTTCAACGGCAGCAGTTCGGGTTCCGGAGCGGGAAGATCGGCGACCGCGATGCCTCGCGCCTCGAACACAGGGGCCATGGCCTCTGCCGCGGCAGTGGCATTTCCCCAGCCGGTGTAAAACGCCAGATGCGTGATGGTTTCGGACAATTCGGCGGGCGTGACGCCGGAATCGAGCGCAAGCGCGCCAAAGGGGGAAAGGTTTTCCGCCTCGTGGCGAGTCATCAGTGCCGCGAAGGTGACAAGTGACCGATCCCGCAGCGAAAGCGCTTCGCCGGTCCAGATGGTGCCAAACAAATCTTCCTTTGAATAGGCCTCGAGCGCGGGAGAAACACGCCCGACCGCATCCGGAAGTGTGATTGCGATGTCCTGCGCTGCAGCGCCAGTGGTGAACAGGGCCAGGGCCGAGGCGGCAATAGATGTCTTCATCGGGTAGTCCTTTCATGGATTGCGGCTTACCCCGATGATTTGGCAAATAAGCTGCCAAACTTAATGCCCGAGACGGTCACGCCACTCATGACCCTGGTTCATGAACGACTATCCGCGCTGCCTCAGAGCCTCCAATATTACCTCGAAGGCCGAAGACGGCCGCTGGCGGCTCGGATAATAGAGATGGAGTCCCGGGAAATAGGGGCAGAACTCGTCGAGGCATGTCTTCAGTTCGCCCGAAGCCAGATGACCTTCAGCCAGACGTTCCGGGATCAGCGCCAGCCCGTGCCCGTCCTTTGCGGCACGCATGACCGGGTTGATCGTGTTGAAACTGGCCTGTCCCTGGACCTTGACCCGGATCTCGTTGCCATCCTTGTCCTCGAATTCCCATGCATATAGCGCCCCATGCGTGGAAAGGCGAAGATTGACGCAGCGGTGGTCGGCAAGGTCCTGCGGCGTCTGGGGCACACCAGCCGCCTCGAAATAATCCGGAGCGCCGACGCAGATCATGCGTTCGTCGGGTCCGATCCTCACCGCGATCATGCCCTCGCTGACCTGATCTCCATAGCGCACGCCGGCGTCGCATTGGGACGCCGCAAGGTCTGTATAACCGTAGTCCATGACGAGTTCGATATTGACCGATGGATACTGCTGCAGCACCGGCGAGAGCTTCGGCCAGAGAATGGTATCGATCGCGTATTCGGTTGAAACGATCCGCACCGTTCCCGTCGGCTGATCCCGGGCATCGTTGAGCGCCCTAAGCCGCGCCTCGATCTTTTCGAAAGCCGGATTGAGCGTCGCGAGCAGGTCTTCACCCTCCAGCGTCGGCGCGACCGAGCGTGTCGTGCGCGTCAGCAGCCGCAGCCCGAGCCGTTGCTCGAGGCCCTTGATCGTGTGGCTGAGCGCCGATTGCGAGACGTTGAGCCGGGCGGCGGCGCGGGTAAAGCTGCGCTCTTCCGCTACGGCAGCCAGCGCAATGAGGTCGTTGATATTTTCGCGCAGCATGAGGGAGGCCTTGATCTGGTGCTCGAGGATCATGTCAGGTCCCTTTCAGGATATATGCGCATGACTCATGGAGTCCATCAATTATGCGGTCACGGCATCAGCCGGATCAGCCGGTCCCGCGAGACCCCATCCTGCCGGGGCGAGCGGTTGGTGGTAATGGCATAGACTTCGTCGCCCATCACCAGCACGTCGCGGATGCGCTCTCCGACCTGCATCGCCAGTGAAACATTGCCAGCCGCGTCGACAGACAGAACACCCTCGGCCCTCAGACCGGCGAGAAGCATCCGCTCGCCGTCCCATGCAAGGCCCGAAGGCGCCCAGGTGTCGCCGCCTGAATGGGCAAAAGGCGGGACCATCCCATCCCGGGTCTCATTGCCTTCGATGACCGGCCAGCCGTAATTTGCCCTCCGTTCGATCCTGTTGACTTCGTCATGTCCGGACTGCCCGTGCTCCGCCGCGAAAAGTTGACCGGAACCGTCCCAGGCGATGCCTTGCGGGTTTCGGTGACCAAGCGACCAGACAGGAGAGCCAGGAAACGGATTGTCGGCGGGGATTGCGCCGTCTGGGGTGAGGCGCAAGATCTTGCCCGCCAGGCTGTCAGGTTCCTGCGGGAACTGCCGGTCCTCGGTCCAGCCGGTCGTAATGTAAAGCATTCCGTCCGGCCCAAAAGCCACACGGCCGCCATTGTAGAGCGGGTGGCCGGGAATGCCATCCAGCAGGACCCGGATCTCGTGCCAGGTGCCATCGCGCAATTCGACCTCAACCACGCGGTTGCTTCGGCGCTCTGCCGTGCCGGTGTGGTGATACAGGACGACGCGGCCGGTTTCTGCGAAGTCGGGCCGCAGGGCGAGACCCAGCAATCCGCCGCCGCGATCGTTCAGGATCGTCGCAGAGGTTTCAATCGGCATCCGGGTGAATGTACCGTCATCGAGAATTCCGAGCGTGCCGGCCTTCTCGATGATGTAGATCGCACCATCATGTGTCTCGATGTCCCACGGATAGTCGAGGCCGTCGAGAACGGTTTCCGCAGCATCGGCTTCCCTGGCGCAAAGCGCCAGGGTCGTGGAGATGCAACCGGCCAGGAGAAGGAACCGCGCGGTCTCGATCCCTTTCGCCATGTCGCGCCTAGTCGCCATATTCTTCTTCGGTGACATGCTCGCCCCAGGTCACGGCGGACCCGTCCACGCTGGCCTGAATCGCGTAATGGGTCATCGAGGTGGTATCAGTCGCACCATGCCAATGCTCTACACCGGGCGGACACCAGACCACGTCCCCGGCACGGATCACCTGCTTTTCCTGGCCGCGTTCCTGTGTCCAGCCGGTGCCGTGCGTCACGACGAGCATCTGGCCAGCCGGGTGCGTGTGCCACGCCGAATGCGCGCCGGGCAGGAAGGTCACTTCACCCGCGCTGACATCGTTCATTTCCGGACCGAAGACCGGCGAGACATAGGCCGTGCCAGTGAACCAATCGGCAGACCCGATCATGCCCGGACGCTCCGGGTGGCGGGTGATTTCCACCGATTGCGCAAAAGCCGAAGAGGCGGCAAGCGAGAGGGCGATCACCAGAGTAGGAATGGGTTTCATTGCAGGTTGTCTCCATTTTGCAAGAGGCGGCCATGAGGCCTGTACGGCAAGGGCGTGTGCCTTTGCGCGCAACCAAAGCTAGAGTTTTTCTGGGGCGAGATAATGCCTCCAGGATGGGACGCGTCCATGAAGCCAGCTCATGAAAGGCGGAAGGTCAAAAGATGCCGGAGCCGAGGATGATCAATCGACCGAGGTCCGGCACGCATGGTCCAAGAGTGTCGCACGCTCCGCCTCTTGCGGCGCCGCACCCAACTAGATTGGCAGTCCGCATTCCGCCGATGCTGGCGTCAGGGTGGGCCTGCAAGTCATGGCGAGGAGCTTGACCGGCCGGGCCTCATCCACGCGGTTATCCCATTCATGATCCTTGATCATGAGTGTTGTGAAAAACGCGTCCATTCTCCTGACGTCTCCAGTCCATGATCATAACGCGATGCAACGGCTTCTTCCTTCAGCGCATTGGCCATCACGGGAAGTTTTGATGAAACGGGTCTGCTCGGCTTATGGCGTTCTGCGTTGGGGAATGCTGATCCTCTTCGGCCTGTTTTCGTCCGCAACAGCCTCCGGCGTGGCCGGTGTACCGCTTCCGTCACAGGCGCAAGGTCAGCCCCTGTCGGAAAGTGCGGTTTCGATCATGTCCGGCGCGGTTCTCATCCGGGCGTCGGCAGCAAACCAGACGGGAACAACAATGCAGATAACCATTCGTACGGATCAGGTGACGCTGGTCTACGATCTGAACGAGAGCCAGGCCGCCAGAGAGCTTTATGCCCAACTGCCGATGGACATCGCCGTCGAGAATTACGGCGGGATCGAAAAGATCTTCTACCCTCCGCAGAAGCTCGGCACGACCGACACGCCGCTCGCAAAGGACGTTCGATCCGGGACCCTGGCCTATTACGCGCCCTGGGGGGACGTCGTGATGTTCTATGACAGCTTTGGGTCCGCTGCCGGACTTTACGAGCTTGGCAGCATCGTTTCGGGCCGAGAAGCGATCGAGCATCTCTCGGGCACGATCCGCATAGAGAAGTCGGATTCCCGCTAGCTTCCGGGTAAGACGGCCCCCTCCGGCGCCAGATCCATGATCCGTGCTCGCGAATGTCGAAAGAAATGACAGCCACCCCTGCGCGCGCCGGTTAACGCCAGGATGTCGCGCGCATGACGGATGCGAGAACGGCATTCGTCCCGTTGAAATTTAGCCAAGGAGACCCCAATGACCAACAACATCGCCGGTAAGGTCGTCATTATCACCGGTGCCTCGAGCGGTATCGGCGAAGCAACGGCAAAGCTGCTGGCAAGCAAGGGCGCCAAGGTCGTCCTGGGTGCACGCCGCATCGACAGGCTCGACGCCATGGTGGACGAAATCACCAAGGCCGGCGGCGAAGCAGCCTGCCAGGTGATGGACGTGACAAAAACAGCCGACAACGAAGCCATCGTGATGCTCGCCAAGGAAAAGTTCGGCAAGGTGGATGCGATCTTCCTTAACGCGGGCCTGATGCCGGCCTCGCCTGTTTCCGCTCTGAAGACGGATGAATGGGACGAGATGGTCGATGTGAACATCAAGGGCGTGCTGAACGGTGTGGCCGCCGTCATGCCAAGCTTCACCGAACAGAAATCCGGGCATGTCATCGCCACCTCTTCGGTCGCAGGGCTCAAGGCTTACCCGGGCAACGGCGTGTATTGCGGCACGAAATGGTTTGTCCGTTCCTTCATGGAAGTGCTGAGAATGGAATCAGCAACGGAAGGTACCAATATCCGGACCGCGACCATCTATCCGGCGGCGATCAACACCGAGCTTTTGGACACGATCAGTGACGAGGCGACCGCCGAGGCATATCATGGTCTCTACAAGACCTATGGGATTTCCCCCGACCGCATCGCCAGCATCGTGGAATTTGCCCTTTCGCTGCCCGAAGACACCACGGTCAATGAATTCACCATTGGTCCGGCAAACCAGCCTTGGTGAAAATGGAACGGCGGGCCCTGGATCGGTCGAGCCGGTCCGGGCCCTTGCCTGGCTCGGTGGGAAAGCCGACCGGAAAACGAGCACGCCGCAATTGATGAAGGTCGCCGCGACGTCGGCTTGGAACGAGGGTGACGAAAGGCAAATCCTGAACAACACGCGGACCCGGATGGGTCGGGTGTTTCACGCGCTCGCAGGCAGGGGTGCTCACCATGACCGGTGAAATCACATCGGTCTGGACGATGGACATGGGCCCCGCCGCCTGACCCGGTAGATACCGGAGCCCCGCTTTTCGCAGCACCTTCGGTCGAAGGATGGCCTTCTCGGCCTGCAGGACAAAATCGACCGCCTGCAGATTTGCACCATCGGCATCTGCGGTTTTGGCGGAGTGTCTCGCATTTCGGCCGCCCGGATCAACGCCGCCGCAATGCTAAACCGTCATTGGTCGCGGGCCTTGCTCCGATGCCAATCTGCCGCTCGCAACGCGATCAATGGCACGGTCCGACGGTGCCGAATAGCGTCATGGAATGGCATGGCCGAAAACGTCGGCGTTCTGTCAGGAAAAATTCGAATGATTGTAAAATCACAGCACTATCAGGAAGATAGTGGCGGAGAGAGTGGGATTCGAACCCACGGAACCCTTGCAGGCTCAACGGTTTTCGAGACCGCCCCGTTCGACCACTCCGGCACCTCTCCGCGCTCTTGGGTGGTGGCGCGGATTTAGACGGAGCAGGGTTGAAGCGCAAGGGCCTTCGAGCGAAAAAACACAAAATCTTCCATCTTCTTGTCGGGCAGGTGTCGAATGGGACAGCAAGGAATGCGAAATCGCCGGGCGCGCGGCATGGCAGGGGCATGGCGATGCCCGTCCTGATCGGCGCGCTCGCGCATCCGGTGCTGCGCAAGCGGCTTGCACCCGAGGCCGTGAGGTCAGGAACCGTTGCTGGCCGGTTGACCGGCGGGGCAATGGCGGGGATCACGGCGGGCGGATTTCCCCGCCATGTTCCGGGCGCGGGTCAGATACCGGCGTGGGAAACGGGGTGGACCGACGACCTGCGGCGCTATGCGGCGATCTTCGGCCTTCTGCCGCAAAGGATCGACGGGCACGACGTGCTTGGCCTTGAGGATATGCCGGTTGATGGGGCAAAGAGCGCGACCTGGCAGCCCGAACTTGCCGCCGATATGGCCGATTGGCTGCTCGGACGGCTCGCGGGCCGCGATCCGCAGGCGCTTCGACCTCGCCTTCCGATGATCGCAAGCTGGCTGGCCTCGCGCCGTCGGGCGAGCCTGGAAACGCAGGACCTGCGACAGATCGGCCCATCCGGCGCCGAACGCCTGCGGGAAACCGGATGGGAGGAACCCTATTCCGGCTATTTCTCGGTCGAGATGCTGACATTGCGCCAGCGTCGGCATCGCGGCGACTGGTCGCCCGACCTTTTGCGTGCGGTTTTCGTCTCGGGCGACGCGACGGTGGTGCTGCCCTGGGACCCACGCCGCGACCGCGTCCTGCTGATTGATCAGTTCCGGCCCGGACCAGCTGCGCGCGGCGATGCGCAGCCCTGGCTTTACGAAACCATCGCCGGCCGTGTGGATGCGGGCGAAACGCCGGGGCAGGCCGCGATCCGCGAGGGCGTGGAAGAGGCAGGTCTCAGCATCCAGCACCTGATCGAAGGGCCGCATCACTATCCAAGCCCGGGCGCCATGGCCGAGTTTCTTTATCTCTATGTCGGCATCGCTGAACTGCCGGATGAGGTTGCCGGTTTCGGCGGGCTCGACATCGAGGACGAGGATATCCGCTCGCATGTCGTCCCGCGCTCCGAACTGACCCGGATGGCGCAGGCCGGAGAGCTTCGCAATGGGCCGCTTCTGACCCTGGCACTCTGGCTTGAACTCAGCGCCGAACGACTTCGCAAGGAACTTGGCATGACCCAGGTCGTTTGATCACGCAATCGCCACCACCCCCCGGGGTTGCCGCCATCCGGCAGCCCCGTGTAGACCGGGGGCGATCAATTCGCGAAAGGCCAGCCATGCGCATCTGCCCCGACCTCGCCTCTGCCATCGGCAACACCCCTCTCATCCGTCTGAACCGGGCATCCGAGGAAACCGGCTGCGAGATCCTGGGCAAGGCCGAGTTCATGAATCCCGGCCAGTCGGTCAAGGACCGCGCCGCGCTTTATATCATCAAGGACGCGATCGCGCGTGGCGATCTGAAGCCGGGCGGCACGATCGTCGAAGGCACCGCTGGCAATACCGGGATCGGGCTGGCACTGGTCGGCTCGTCCATGGGGTTCCGCTCGGTCATCGTCATCCCCGAGACGCAGAGCCAGGAAAAGAAGGACATGCTGCGTCTGGCCGGGGCTGAACTGGTCGAGGTTCCCGCAGCCCCCTACAAGAACCCGAACAACTATGTGCGCTATTCCGGCCGTCTCGCGGCCGAACTGGCCAAGACCGAACCGAATGGCGCGATCTGGGCCAACCAGTTCGACAACGTGGCGAACCGCCAGGCCCATGTCGAGACGACCGGCCCCGAAATATGGGAACAGACCGGCGGCAAGGTCGACGGCTTCATCTGTGCTGTCGGCTCGGGTGGCACGCTCGCAGGGGTCGCCGAGGCGTTGCAGCCCAAGGGCGTCAAGATCGGTCTGGCCGATCCCGAGGGCGCGGCGCTTTACAGCTTCTATACCGAGGGCACCTTCGACAGCCCCGGCTCCTCGATCACCGAGGGCATCGGCCAGGGCCGGATCACCGCAAACCTGGAAGGCTTTACCCCCGATTTCAGCTACCGCATCCCCGATGCCGAGGCACTGCCTGTGGTCTTCGATCTGCTTGAATACGAGGGGCTGTGCCTTGGCGGCTCGTCCGGGATCAACATCGCGGGCGCGGTCCGGATGGCCAAGGACATGGGGCCCGGCCACACCATCGTCACCGTGCTTTGCGACTATGGCACACGCTACCAGACCAAGCTCTTCAACCCGGAATTCCTGCGCGCCAAGGGTCTGCCCGTGCCGCAATGGCTGACCCGCAAGCCTGCTGGTCTGCCGGAAGTCTTCGAGGACTGATACACCGCATGCAACGCCTTTTCGCCACTCTGGCGGCTTTTATCGTCGCGCTTTCCCTTGCGCTCTCCGTTCCGGCCCTGGCGCAGGAACCGCAGCAGCCGAATTACGACAATTGGGCAAAGCTCGCCGAGCAGGCCGAACAGATCGTGGAATCGGGCGATGCCAATGACGCGCGGCTGCAGTCGATCCGGGAACAGGTCGTCAAGTGGCGGGACAGCTTCAAGACTGCGCAGGGGACGAATTCGACCCGCATCGCCACGCTCAAGGACCAGATCTCGGCTCTTGGTCCCGCTCCTGCCGAGGGCGAGACGGAATCGGCCGACGTGGCCGCGCGGCGCGAGGAACTGAATGCCCAGCTCGCGGAATTGCAGGCTCCGGGCCTGAAGGCCGTCGAAGGCTATGGCCGGGCGGATGGGATCATCCAGCAGATCGACCAGACCCTGCGGTTGCGCCAGACCCATGCACTGATCCGCCGGACGCCTTCGCCGCTCAATCCGGCAAATTGGGCTCCGGCGGTCAAGGAAGCCGGTCAGGTCGGTGCCCATGTCTATGCCGAAGTCCGCAGCAGCTGGAACGAATTCGGCAAGGGGCCGGACCTTGCCGAGCGGATATTGGTCACACTGGGCTTTCTGCTGGCGGCGGTGCTTCTGCTGTCGCGCGGGCGGCACTGGGTCGATTCGCTCCCCTCGCGGCTCTCGGCGCGAGCCAGCGAACGATCCCGTGCGGCTCTGATCTTCGCCGTCTCGCTGGGCCAGATCGCGATCCCGTTGATGGGGCTGATCCTCGGGGTGGCCGCGCTTGTGGCGACCAACCTGTTCGGGGAATGGGGGCGGCCGCTGCTGCTCGCGATCCCGGCCGGGGGATTTGCTTTCTTCGGGGGGTTCTGGCTCGTCCGCCGGATCTTCCCCGAGGCTGGAACCTCGACCTCGCAGCCCTTGCCCCTGCATGAGGATCAGCGGCGCAAGGCCCAGTTCCGCGCGACCATGCTTGCCATGGCCACTGCAGTGCACCAGGTCTTTGCGCGCACCTTGCTGCCACTTTCGGGCTTTCACAGCCAGAACGACCCGCCCAGCGTGCCCGAAAGACTGACCGAGGCATCGGCAGGTGTCTGGCACTTGCTCATCATCCTGTTGGGCGCCTTCTTCCTGTTCCAGCTCTGCAACGTGCTGCGCCGGCTGCGTCCGATCGAGAACGGCGAAACGCCCGATTACCGGACCCGCATCGCAGCCATTCTGGGCGCGATCGGCAGGCTCGTGGCGCTGGCTTCCCCCATCCTCGCGGCGGTCGGCTATGTGACGGCGGCGAACGCGATCCTCTGGGCCACGATCATGTCCCTTGCATTGGTCGGGTTGCTGATCGTTTTGCAGGATTTCATCGCCGATCTCTACACCATGGCCAAGGGCGGCGATGCCTCGGCGCGGGATTCCCTGATGCCGGTGCTGGTCAGCTTTGCGCTGGTTGTGCTGTCATTGCCGCTGTTTGCGCTGATCTGGGGCGCGCGCTCCAGCGACCTGGGCGAGGCCTGGACCAAGATCGAAGAGGGCTTCAGCTTCGGCGGTGTCCACCTGTCGCCGATGGGCATTCTGACCTTCCTGATCGTTTTCGGGCTCGGCTATTCGCTGACCCGCTTCGTTCAGGGCGCATTCCGCACTTCGATCCTGCCCAAGACACGGCTCGACACCGGCGGGCAGAACGCGGTTGTCTCGATGCTCGGATATGTGGGCATGGCGCTGGCGGCAGTCCTTGCGATCACTTCGGCCGGCATCGACCTGTCTTCGCTTGCCATCGTCGCCGGTGCGCTTTCCGTCGGCATTGGTTTCGGCATGCAGCAGGTCGTGTCGAATTTCGTTTCCGGAATCATCCTTCTGGTCGAAAGGCCGATCGCGGTCGGTGACTGGATCGAGGTCGGCGGCAAGCAGGGCACGGTCAAGAAGATGTCGGTGCGCGCGACCCAGATCCAGACCTTCGACCGCACGGATGTGGTCGTGCCGAACTCGGACCTGATCACGCAGCAGGTCACGAACTGGACGCGCGGCAGCCTTCAGGGGCGCATCATCGTGCCGGTCGGCGTCGCCTATGGAAGCGACACCCGCAAGGTCGCGAGGATCTTGCAGGAAATCGCCGAGGACCAGCCGACCGTTCTGGTCAATCCGGCGCCTGCCGTGATGTTCCGGGGCTTCGGCGCGGACAGCATGGATTTCGAGATCAGGGCCGTGCTTTCGGACATCAATGGCGGGATCGGCGTCACCTCCGAGATCAACCACCAGATCGCGCAGCGCTTCGCCGAAGAAGGGATCGAGATCCCCTATGCGCAGCGCGACATCTGGCTGCGCAATCCCGAGGTCATCGCCCAGCTCGCGGAACATCTGCGGGATGCGGATGACGCCCCCAGGGACGAAGCGGCGAAGCCTGTCGCGAAGGAAGAAAGGCCGACCCCTTCTGCGGCGCCGCTTCACCGCGACGAGGTGCCGGATTCTGATGGCGACGCCGACGCCGACGGCGATGGCGATGGCGGGGCCGACGGAGGTCGGGGCTAGCAGCCGGCCTAGCCCCGCAGCCTGGCGCGGCGGGGCTCCTCTTCCGGCAGGCCTTCATGCGAGATCATGATGGCGACCGGTCTCAGCCAGGGGATATTGGCGCAGACGATCATGATGGCAACCATGATCGGCACCGCCAGGAATGTGCCTGCGATGCCCCAGACCGCGCCCCAGAAAGCAAGCGACAGGATGATCCCGAAGGAAGACAGCCGCAGGGTCTGGCCCAGCAGCATCGGGTCGAAGATATTGCCGATCAGGAACTGCACCATGCCGCAAGCGCCGCCGATCGCCAGCGTCGCGGTCGGATCGCCGGTCTGCGCCAGCACGACGGCCACTGCCGTCACCGTCGCGATGATCGAGCCGATCGTGGGGATGAAGTTCAGGATGAAGGTCAGCGTCGCCATGGCGCCCGACAGTTCCAGCCCGGTAAGCCTGAAGATGATCCAGATCAGCGCGGCGGTCACGCCGCTGATCGCCGCCTTCACCACCAGGTAGCGGTTCACCCGGCGCATGATGCTGTAGATGATCCGCAGCACCTCGTCCGCCTGATCGGCATCCCCAGTCAGACGCTCGATCTTGACCGGGAACCAGATCCGCTCGCTGAACATGAAGCCGACGAAGGTCAGGACAAGGACCGATCCCGAGATCAGGCTCGAGGCCTGCGCTGCCGCCGACCGGACCCAGCCCGCGAAATCGATGTTGCCGAGGAAAGTCGCGATCGATTCCTGCGCCCGCGGCCCCCAGCGCTGGCTCAGGCTCGACAGCGCGGCCTGCGCCCGATCGGCATAGAGGATCGAGGTCGAAACCACCTCGTTGACCTGCGCGACGACCGTCGTTGCCGCCCAAAGCAGCCCGATCGCGATCGCGATCAGCGCCAGGGTCGTTGCCAGCCAATTGGGCACTTTCAGCCGGGCGAAGGCAGAAATCGCATCACTCGTGAGCGAGAAGATGATGATCGCGAAGGCCAGGCAGATCAGCATGAACCGTGCCTGCACCAGCAGGAACAGAAGCAGCGCAAAGGCGATCACGCCCAGAAATCCCGTCTGCAGCCTTTCGCTCAGCTGCGAGTCGCGTGCATTCAAAGCGTCACCCCGCCTTCACCTCATGCGTGGCCCGGCGGAATGGGGACCGGGGCAGGGTGCCCCGGCTTCGCTCAGGCGTCGGCCTCATCCTCGCCATTCTCGGCGATGCGGGCAACAGAAACGACGAATTCTCCGTTGGCCGTATTGAAGACGCGCACCCCGCCGGCAGAACGCGAGCGGAAGCTGATGCCGTCGACCGGAACCCGGATCGACTGCCCGGTCGAGGTCGCCAGCATGATCTGGTCGTCGCCCTCGACGGGGAAGCTCGCGACCAGCTCGCCGCCGCGCATCGCCTTGTCCATGGCCATGACGCCCTGGCCGCCGCGACCCCGAACCGGATAGTCATGCGAAGAGCTGATCTTGCCGGCGCCCTTGGCGGTGATGGTCAGGATCAGGTCTTCGGCCGCCGACATCTCGGCATAGCGTTCCTGGGTGATCGCGGTTTCGGCGACGGCTTCTTCATCCTCATCGGCTTCGGCCCCGTCATCCAGCGCGCCGGCGACGGCGCGGCGCATCTTCAGATAGGCCGCGCGCTCGGCCGGGTCGGCCTCGAAATGGCGGATCACGGACATGCTGACCAGGCGGTCGTCGCTGCCCAGCCGGATGCCGCGCACGCCGGTGGAATCGCGGCCCTTGAAGACGCGCACATCGGTCGTCGGGAAGCGGATCGCACGCCCCGAGGCGGTGACCAGCATGACGTCGTCATTCTCGGTCGCCATGCGCACGCCGATCAGTTCCACGCCTTCGGGCAGCTTCATCGCGATCTTGCCGTTCGACTTGACGTTCGTGAAGTCGGACAGCGCGTTGCGGCGGACATCGCCCTGCGAGGTGGCGAAGACGACCTGATAGTTCTCCCAATCCTTTTCCGGCGCATCGACCGGCATCAAGGCGGCAATCGAGACGCCGCTGTCGATCGGCAGGATGTTGACCATGGCCTTGCCCTTCGCGGTGCGCCCGCCCAGGGGCAGCCGCCAGGTCTTGAGGCGGTAAACCATGCCGTCGGTGGTGAAGAACAAAAGCTCCGTATGGGTATTGGCGACGAAAAGCGTGGTCACCACGTCGTCTTCCTTGGTCGCCATGCCCGACAGCCCCTTGCCGCCGCGCCGCTGGCTGCGGAATTCGGCCAGCGCGGTGCGCTTGATATAGCCGCCCGAGGTGATGGTCACGACCATGTCCTCGCGCTCGATCAGGTCTTCATCGTCCATGTCACCGGCCCAGTCGGTGATCTCGGTGCGACGCGGCACGGCGAACTGCTCGCGAACTTCGCGCAGTTCGGCCGAAATGATCGCCATGATCCGCTCGCGCGAGGCAAGGATGGCGAGGAATTCGCGGATCGACTCGGCAAGCTTCTTCAGCTCTTCGGTGACTTCCTGAACGCCAAGCTGGGTCAGGCGCTGCAGGCGCAGTTCCAGAATGGCGCGGGCCTGCGTCTCGGACAGGTTGTAGGTCCCGTCCTCGTTGACCGGGTGCAGCGGGTCGTCGATCAGCTTCAGGTATTCGACGATCTCATGGGCGGGCCAGCGGCGCGCCATCAGGCGCTCGCGCGCTTCGGCGGCATCTGCCGAGCTGCGGATCGTCGCGACGACCTCGTCGACATTGCTGACCGCGACCGCAAGGCCGCACAGCACATGGGCGCGCTCGCGGGCCTTGCGCAGCTCATAGGCGGTGCGACGCGCGACCACCTCTTCGCGGAAAGTGATGAAGTGGCTCAGGAAATCGCGCAGCGCAAGCTGCTCGGGGCGGCCGCCGTTCAGCGCCAGCATGTTGCAGCCAAAGCTGGTCTGCATCGGCGTAAAGCGGAAGAGCTGGTTCAGCACGACCTCGGCGGTGGCGTCGCGCTTCAACTCGATCACCACGCGCACGCCAATCCGGTCGGATTCGTCCTGCACATGGGCGATGCCTTCGATCCGCTTGTCCTTGGCAAGCTCGGCGATCTTCTCGATCAGGCTGGCCTTGTTCACCTGATAGGGGATCTCGTCCAGCACGATCATCTGGCGACCGTTGCGGGCTTCCTCGATCCGGGTCTTGGCGCGGATGATGACGCTGCCGCGCCCTTCCAGATAGGCCTTCCGCGCGCCCGAGCGGCCAAGGATGATGCCGCCGGTCGGGAAGTCCGGGCCGGGCACGATCTCCAGCAGGCGCTCGGTCGGCAGGTCGGGGTTCTCGATCAGTTCCAGCGTGGCGTCGATCACCTCGCCAAGGTTGTGCGGGGGAATGTTCGTCGCCATGCCGACGGCGATGCCGCCCGCCCCGTTGACCAGCATGTTCGGATAGCGCGCCGGCAGGACGGTCGGCTCGCGGTCCTTGCCGTCATAGTTGTCCTGGTAATCGACCGTGTCCTTGTCGATATCCATCAAGAGATAGGCCGAGGGCTTGTCCATCCGCACCTCGGTGTAACGCATGGCCGCCGCGCTATCGCCGTCCATCGAGCCGAAGTTGCCCTGGCCGTCCAGCAGCGGCAGCGACATGGAAAAGTCCTGCGCCATCCTGACGAGCGCGTCGTAGATCGCGGCATCGCCATGCGGGTGATATTTACCCATCACGTCGCCGACCGGACGGGCCGACTTGCGATAGGGTTTGTCATGGGTGTTGCCGGTCTCGTGCATGGCGAACAGGATCCGCCGGTGCACCGGCTTCAACCCGTCGCGCAGGTCGGGGATCGCCCGGCTGACGATGACCGACATGGCATAGTCGAGGTAGGACGAGCGCATCTCGCTCGCGATGTCGATCACCGGTCCGTCATGGGCCATCACCGCCCGTTCGGGTGCGCCATTCTCATTGGTGTCGTCATCGTCGTGATCGGGGGTATCGGACACTGGATCGCCTCAACATTTTGTTGATAAGCGGTCTATCCCATACCAGCCGAAGGTGCAATCTTGACGGTCCGCAAAACGGCCCTCAGACCGTCCCGAAGACCCTTTTGCGGCCCCGCAGGCAGGCCGCCCAAAGCGCCACGAGGATCGCGGAACAGATCGCGTTCCAGCCGGCCATGGAAATGCCGAAAAGCTGCCAGCTGACGTCGTCGCAACGAACGACGGGGGCCTTTTCCAGCGCGGCCATCAGGTCTTGTGTCGACATGCCGGCCAGGCCCGATACGCCGCCCGAACAATGCTGCGGCCCAAGCCACAGCTTCATTTCTACCCCGGCATGGTAAACCGCAAGGCCGAAGGCCGTGGCCGCCGCGATCAGTCCCAGCGCTGCCAGCCAGCGCTTCCAGCCCAGCACCGCCATCAGCGCGGCAATGACCGCCGCCGCAAGATGCGGCCAGCGCTGCAGGATGCACAGCTCGCATGGCGCGTAGCCGATGAACTGGAAGGTAAGCGCCGCCGCCAGCAGCGCGGCGGAACCCGCGCCTGCAAGCATGCCTAGGGATTTGTGGCTCATCTGGGTCATGCCGACGGGTTAGGCCCGGCCGATCCGGCCGGCAAGTGCCAATCGCGTGATCTCAATTGGCTTTCTCGGTCGGTTTCCAGGTCACCACGCGGTAGACATAGATGCCGACCACCGTGAGCACGACCAGCTTGGACAGCGGGTCGACGTAATCCGCCACCAGGGCGTAATTCTCGTGCAGCACCAGGCCGCCCAGCGTCAGCATGCCGGTCCAGATGGCGCTGCCCATGATCGTGTAGATCATGAATTTCCAGAAGGGCATGCGCGACAATCCCGCCGGAACCGAAATCAGCGTGCGGATCGTCGGCAGCATGCGTCCGGCGAAGACCGCGGCGGCGCCGTGGCGATCGAACCAGTCCCGCGCCATGTCGATATCGGCGGGCGTCAGCGTCAAGAGCCGGCCGTGCCGCGCGGCAAAGCGCTTCAGCCGCGCCTCGCCGATCGCCATTCCGATATAATACCACATCAATGTGCCGACCACCGATCCCAGCGTGCCTGCGGCGATCGTGAGCCCCAGCGACAGATCCCCGCGGCCGGCGAGGAAACCCGCGAGCGGCATGATGATTTCCGACGGAATGGGCGGAAAGACGTTCTCCGCCACCATCAGCAGGAACACCCCCGCGTAGCCCCAGCTGTCGATTGTCGAAACCACCCAGTCGAACATGCGTTATCCTCTCTGTCTGAAGGGTTTGCTGAAGACCGCGCGCCGCGCTGTCAACCCTTCACCGCTATTGCGGAATGACACGATTGGGTTAGCCTGAACATGTCAGGCTTTGGGTCGGGAGGAAACGCTCATGCAGTGGCGTGGCAGACGGGGCAGCCGAAATGTCGATGACAGGCGGGGCATGGGCGGCGCCGGGGCGGGCGGTATCGGGATCGTGGGCGTCCTGATGGTGCTGGCGGTCGGCTATTTTTTCGGCATCGACATCTCACCCATCATGGGTTCGTTCCAGGGCGAGCAATCGACGGAACAGCGCGAACTGACCCCCGAAGAGCAGGAGATCGGCCAGTTCATGTCCGTCGTCCTTGCCGATACCGAGGATGTCTGGGGCCGCGTCCTGCCCGAACAGACCGGGGTGGACTATACCGATCCGCAGATGGTGATGTTCTCGGGGGCGGTGCAATCGGCCTGTGGCGGGGCCTCGGCGGCGATGGGGCCGTTCTATTGCCCGAATGACCAGAAGCTTTATCTCGACACCGATTTCTTCAAGATCATGCAGCAGAAGATGGGGGCGGGGGGCGATTTCGCCTATGCCTATGTCGTCGCGCATGAGGTTGGCCACCATGTCCAGAACCTGCTTGGCATCCTGGGCGAGACGATGAAGCTGCGCCAGCAGTCGAGCGAGTCGGACGCGAATTACATCTCGGTCCTGACCGAGCTTCAGGCGGATTGCTTCGCCGGGATCTGGGGACGCCAGGCGAATGAGCAGTTCGGTTCGATCGAGGATGGCGATATCGAAGAGGCGATCAACGCCGCCGCCGCCGTCGGGGACGACACGCTGATGAAGAACGCCGGACGCGCCGTGCGTCCCGACAGCTTCACCCATGGTTCGGCCGAGGATCGGATGGCCTGGTTCAAGCGCGGCTTCTCGGCGGGCGAGATCGCGCAATGCAATACCTTCAAGGAAGCGGGCATGTAAGCAGGGGCAGGGGGGGTCAGGGGCGCTGCAGGTGGATGCCGCGCGAACGCTCCATCGTCGCCCATTCCGGCCACCAGCCCCAGAATTCCAGCCCCGCGATCACCAGCGCGACCGTGATGATCACAAGGACAAGGGCGACCCGACCGGCGCTGGGCGGGTTTCTTGCCCAGCGGGACGCCCGGATCAGCCAGATGAGGTTGTTCATGCGCCCCTTCCCCTGTTAGTGCTGCGCGAAACGGAACCACTGCCCGGACAGCCTCTTGCCCCATCACAGCGACAGCCGCGTCATGCCCTATTCCGCCGACCAGATGTATGCGCTGGTCGCCGATGTTGAAAGCTATCCGCAATTCCTGCCCTGGAACAGCGCCGCCCGGATCAGGTCGCGCACGCCCGGCCCCGAGGGCAGCGAGGTGATCGAGGCCGATCTGGTCATCAGTTTCAAGGTCTTCCGCGAACGCTTCGGCAGCCGCGTCACGCTTTGGCCCGACCATCGCCGGATCGACACCGAATACCTGGACGGACCGTTCAAGTATCTCAAAAGCGGCTGGAACTTCGACGAAATGCCCGAAGGCGGCTGCCGGGTCGAGTTCTTCGTTGATTTCGAGTTCCGCAACGCGATTCTCGGCAAGGTCATCGGCGTGGTCTTCCACGAAGCGATGGTGCGCATCGTCCGCGCCTTCGAGGATCGCGCCCGCGCGCTTTACGGTTCTTCCTGACGCGCCGCTTCCCAGACTTCGTATTCCGAGGCCAGCGCCTCGCGTGCCATGGCCTCGGTTTCGGGCGTCAGGTCGGTAACGGCCTCGGGCGATACGTTGCGGCGCGGCAGGTCGATCGTGGTCTTCAGGCGCCGCTCCAGGAACCTCACCAGCGCGGGCATCGCCTCGTAGCGGAAGACATGCCTGACCGAGGGCTTGCCCTCGGCATCCGCCAGGAACTCGGACTGGCGGCCCAGCCGGGCATGGTCGGGGCGCGGGCCCTCGGCCAGGTAGTCGCGGATGAACTGCTCGAAGCTGATCTTGACGGTGCTGTTCGGATGGCCGATCAGTTCTTCCCGCGTGCGAAAACGATACCAGCTGCGCAGCCAGTCCAGCGGTTCGCGGACGACCGCGACGCTTTCGAAGGGTGCGCCCTTCAGGGGCGCAAGCAAGGGGGCGATGCGTTTCAGATATTGGCGCTGGTTCAGGTGCTTGATCTCGGGGCGGGCGCGAAAGGCGATCTCGGCGCGCGGCGCCAATGCCATTTCCAGTGCCGTCGTGCCTGTCTTGGGAACTGAAAGCAGCACGATGCGCGGTTCGATAAAGATCAGCATGTTGTTCCGTTTTGCCTTTTATTCATCGGGCTTAGCCGCGAGTCCCCGCGCGTGCAAGCAAGGCCACGGGCCATCGGTGGCCTTTCGCCGCTGGTGCGGTGATCGGGATGGGGTCTAGCCGGTTGTCTCGCCCTTCAGGTGACGGGCAAGGAAATCGGCCAGGTCGCCCAGCACCATGTCCGATCCGAAGGCCGCGGTGCCATGCCCCTCATCGGGCAGCAGGGCAAAATCTATCCGCGCCTGCGGGTCGACGCGATGCCAGGCGGCGCGCAGATGCGCGCCCTGTTCGGCCGAGACGATGCTGTCCCGCTGGCCATGCCGGATCATCAAGGGGGGCAGGCGCACACCGTCGGCCATCGCGTTCAGCCGACCGACCGGTCCCATGGCCGAGGCCTCCTGCCGGCGTTCGCCTATCGCATAGCCGACCAGCAGGGATTCGACGCTCTGGGGCGAATCCGCCGGGGGGCGCTGGAAGCGGATACCGGTCCGGGCCATGTCGGCATCCATCCTGCCGAAATCCATCGGTCCGTAGAAATTCACCACCGCGGCCGGCATGCGCCCCGCCTGGACCATGCTGATCGCTGCCGAAACCGCAAGGAACGCCCCGGCCGAGCGCCCGCCAAGCGCCAGCCTCCCGGGCAGAAGGTCCAGCTCCCGCGCCCGGCTCTGCAGAAAATTGGCGGCGCTCAGCACATCCTCCTGCTGCGCGGGCCAGCGGGCCTGACCCGATAACCGGTAGTTCATCCGGATGACGGCGATGCCCTTGTCCAGCACCTGCTGCGGCACCTTCAACTCGCGCTTGTCGCCGGTGCGAAAGCCGCCGCCATGGATATCGAGCAGGGCGGGGAACGGCCCCGGACCGTCGGGCAGATAGATGTCCAGCCGGTTGCGCGGCGAGCGGTCGGAATAGCTCATCTCGACCATTCCCGGCTGCCTGCCCGGGCTCGCAAGCGCCGGGGCGGCCAGGCTGCCCGCGATACAGGCCAGCGCAAGGCGACGGGTGATCATCTGGAAACTGCTCCTGCCCTCGTCCGGAATGCTTTCCCGCAGGCTAGCACCGGCCGAAAGCTGCTCAAAACACGCGAGGACAGGGGCCAGTCAAATTCTGTCGAACTGTGCTTTCCTGCCACTTTCGCGACAGGATGCGACCAACATCTCGGCATTCCTGCCCGGTTTCAGTCCTTCAGCAGCAGCAAAAGCGCGGCAATCGTCGCGGCCACGCCCGGCAGGATGACCATTCCCGGCATGCCGCGCGTCAGAACCGCCTCAAGCAGGATCACCCAGACCGGCGTGAGATAGGTATAGGCCATGACCTTCGCGGCGGGCAGGCGCATGGCCGCATATTGCACCAACGCGGTGGTCATGGCGCTGGCAAAGATCGCGACATAGAAAAGCGTGATCCAGACGATCGCGGGCAGGTTCGCCCAATCGGTTTCAAGGATCGCGCGAAAGCCCCAGATGCCCAGGATCACGGCCCCGGCGACCAATGTCCCGAAGGTCGAGACAAGCGGCCTTTCGCCCCGGTTCAGCCTGCGCACCATGGGTGTGTAAAGCGCATGCGCCGCGCAGCCGACGAGGTAGATCGCCTCGCCCCGGCCGAATTCCAGCCGCATCAGCGCGGCCCAGTCCCCGCGAAAGATCACCCAAAGCGAGCCGGCCGCACCCAAAGCCAATGCCCCGGCCAAGCGCCCGTCCATGCGCTGGCGCATCAGCAGCCAGCCGAAACCGGCGGCCATCAGCGGGGTCAGGGTGAAGACGGCCGCGGCCGAAACCGGCAGGGCGGTTTTCAGCCCCTCGAACATCAAGACGAAATAGGCCGCGAAAAGCCCGCCCAGCACAAGATAGCGCCACGGCGCCCGGAACGACTCGCGCGGCAGACCCGGCCCCGCGACCATGGCAAAGCCGCCGACGACCGCCGCGGCGATGACGAAACGCGCAGCCGAGATCGCCGCGGGATCGATCAGGTTCGCGGCCCTCGCGCCCAGCGAAAACGACGCCGCGATCAGCAGCGAAAATCCCAGCATGGCCGCGTGCCCGCGCAGCGATTCCCGCCGCTCATGCGGCACCGCGATCGTATCGGCCATCGGATGATTCCCCCCTGCTCAGGCGCGGGCCGAGCATCGACGAATGCCCGGGGGATACAAGACCCGGCGGTTTCGGGCGTCTCACTCCTCGCCGCGCAGCGCCTTCAACGTGGCCTGCACCTTGGGCGTGCGGTGCAGGTCGACATGGGTGACCAGCCACAGCCGCGATTCCCATTCCGGCAGCGACATGATCTCGACAAGCCCCTGTGCCTGTTTCGGCATCAGCCAGCCAAGACCCAGCCCCATATGCACCGCGCTGGCGCGTGCGTCGCTGTCATTGCTGACCATCACGACCTGCGCGGCGGGCAGATGCTCGGCCATCCAGCGGCTATGGGGCGCGCGCGCCGTCTCGTGGCCCGACATGATGAACCGGTGCTGCGCGAGATCCCCGACCGGGCCGTGTCGCGCGAGATATTCGGCCGAGGCATACAGCCTGCCCGGCAGGCGGCACATCTCGCTGACGACATAATCGGGCTCGGTCGGGCGGGCGCCGGCGCGGATCGCGACATGGGCCTCGCCCGCATCCAGCCGGAACAGCCGCAGGTCGGTCACATAGCCAAGCCGCAGCCCCGGATGCGCCAGCATCAGCCGGGCAAGCCGCGGCATGACCATTTCGGACAGCCCCGGCAGAGAGGTCACGGTCACCTCGCCCTCGATCCGCTCGCCCGTGCCCGCGATCCGTGCGGCCATCTGGGAAAACCGCGCCTCGGCCGCGGCACCCGCCTCAAGCAGCAGCCGCCCCGCCTCGGTCAGCGCGTAGCCCCGCGTATGGCGCTGGAAAAGCCGTGCGCCCAGCCGTGCCTCAAGGGCATCGATGCGGCGGATCACCGTCGCGTGATGAACCCCCATCGCCTGCGCGGCCCCGCTCACCGTGCCGCTGCGCGCCACCTCGAGGGCGGTGCGGATGTCATCCCAGCTATCCTGTTCCATTGTGCGCCCATGCACAGTCACTGCGCATTTATCGACCTTTTGTTCATCTGCGCAAAGACCTAATTCGCTTGCTGAAACACCCATCCGGAGCCCTCCCCATGAACATCCTTCATATCGACAGCGCGATCACAGGTGACGCCTCGGTTTCGCGCCAACTCACTGCAGACATCGTCGCCAAGCTGAAATCGGAACGCCCCGATGCGACCGTCACCTATCGCGATCTCGCCGCCGGCGTCCCCGCGATCGACAATGACTGGTTCCACGCCGTCCGCCTTACGCCCGAGAACCCGACCGCCGAACAGCAGGCGCTGGTCGCGACCTCGGATGCCTATCTGAACGAAGTGCGCGATGCCGACGTGCTGGTCATCGGCCTGCCGATCTACAACTTCACCCTGACCGCCCAGCTCAAGAACTGGTTCGACCAGATCGCCCGCGCCGGCGTCAGCTTCCGCTACACCGCCGAAGGCCCCGAGGGCCTGCTGAAAGGCAAGCGCGCCATCATCGCCTATGCCGCCGCTGGCACTCCCTTCGGTTCGGACCTCGATTTCGCCTCCGGCTATATCCGCCACATGCTGGGCTTCATCGGCATCACCGATGTCGACTTCGTGCCGGCCGACGGGCTGGCCTTCGACCGCGATGCGGGACTGGCGCGCGCGCAGGAAGCGCTGGACAAGATCGCCGCCTGATCGCGCCCTTTTCCGGGCATGGACGGCCTTCGTTGACTCGGGGGCCGTTTTTTCGTATCAGCAGCCCCAATTCCCGGAAGGACAGCCCTTCCGGTCCCCGCCAAGCGGGGATCGCCCCCCGTCAGCGCGTTGCGCCCACGGGGGCGTTACTGCTTAGCATGCCCCTTTCGAGGGGCTTCGAAACCCGAACCGGCAAAGACCTACGGAGGGCCGCCGATGTTTGAAAACCTGTCCGACCGCCTAGGCGGTGTATTCGACCGGCTGACCAAGCAGGGCGCCCTCTCCGAGGATGACGTCACCGCCGCCATGCGCGAAGTCCGCGTCGCCCTGCTCGAGGCCGATGTCTCGCTGCCGGTGGCGCGCAGCTTCGTGAAATCCGTGACCACCAAGGCGACCGGCGCGGCCGTCACCAAATCGGTCACGCCCGGCCAGCAGGTCGTCAAGATCGTCCATGACGAGCTGATCAAGGTTCTTCAGGGCGAAGATGCGCCCGACGCGCTTCGGATCGACAACCCGCCTGCGCCGATCCTGATGGTCGGCCTGCAGGGTTCGGGCAAGACGACCACCACGGCGAAACTGGCAAAGCGCCTCAAGGACCGCGAGAAGAAGCGCGTCCTGATGGCTTCGCTCGACACCAACCGCCCGGCTGCGATGGAACAGCTTGCGATCCTCGGCCAGCAGGTCGGCGTCGATACCCTGCCGATCGTGCCGGGCGAGAATGCCGTGCAGATCGCCCGGCGCGCCAAGCAGCAGGCCACGCTGGGCGGCTATGACGTCTACATGCTCGATACCGCAGGCCGTCTTCATATCGACGAAGTGCTGATGGACGAAGTCCAGGCGGTTCGTGACGTGGCAGCCCCGCGCGAAACGCTTCTGGTCGTCGACGGCCTGACCGGTCAGGACGCGGTGAACGTCGCGACCGAATTCGACGGCAAGGTCGGCATTTCGGGCGTCGTGCTGACCCGGATGGACGGTGACGGGCGCGGCGGCGCGGCGCTGTCGATGCGTGCCGTGACCGGCAAGCCGATCCGCTTCGTCGGCCTTGGCGAAAAGATGGACGCGATCGAGGTCTTCGACGCGCATCGCGTCGCGGGCCGCATCCTCGGCATGGGCGATATCGTCGCTCTGGTCGAGAAGGCGCAGGAAGTGCTCGAGGTCGAACAGGCCGAGCGCATGATGAAGCGCTTCCAGAAGGGTCTGTTCAACATGAACGACCTGAAGAACCAGCTTGAGCAGATGCAGAAGATGGGCGGGATGCAGTCCATCATGGGCATGATGCCGGGCATGCAGAAAATGGCCAAGCAGGCCGAGGCTGCCGGGTTCGACGACAAGGCGATCCGCCGTCAGGTCGCGCTGATCAATTCGATGACCAAGAAGGAACGCGCCAATCCCGATCTCTTGCAGGCCAGCCGCAAGAAGCGGATCGCGGCGGGCGCCGGGATGGATGTCGCCGATCTGAACCGTCTGCTGAAAATGCAGAAGCAGATGGCCGACACGATGAAGAAGCTCGGCAAGATGGGCAAGGGCGGCATGCTCAAGCAGGCCATGCGCGCCATGGGCGGCAAGGCCGGCGGTCTTCCCGACATGGCCAATGTCGATCCCGAGAAGATGGCCGAGGCGACCAAGATGCTGCAAGACCCCAAGGGTCTGGGCGGCCAGTTGGGCGGGATGAACCTGCCCGGCGGTCTTTCGGGTCTTTTCGGCAAGAAGTGACGCGATGACCCACGGGATCGAAACCCTGCGCGCGGATGTTCCGGTGATCGAAACCGATCGCCTGATCCTGCGCGCGCCGCGGTTCGAGGATCTCGAAGCGATCACCGCCTTCGGCCTTTCGGACCGCTCGCGCCATGTCGGCGGGCCGATGACCGACTGGCAAAGCTGGCATTCGCTGATCGGCATGATCGGTCACTGGGTCATTCGCGGCTTCGGCTGGTGGATGATCGAGGACAAGGCCACCGGCCAGACGGCCGGGCGCACCGGGATCGGCCATCACATCGACTGGCCCGAGCCGGAACTCGGCTGGCATCTCTACGAGGGGTTCGAGGGCAGGGGCATCGCCTATGAGGCGGCGCTCGCCGCGCGTGAATATGCCGATGGGACGCTGGGGCTTGGCCCACTGATCTCGCTGATCGCGCCCGACAACCTGCGCTCGCGCCGCCTGGCCGAGCGTCTGGGGGCGTCGGTGGAATCCGAAACCGTGATCCGCGGCGCGACTTGCATCGTCTACCGCCATCCGATGGGGACGGCGTGATGGACGACAAGCTGTGCACGCCCTGTGTACGCCCGGTGTACAGCCTGTGCACCCAGCCCGGAGGCCCGAATGACTGACCCGACCGCCCGCGCCGCGACACTGTTGAAGGAACATCGTGCCAGCATCGACCGGCTGGACGCGATCCTTGTCTACACGCTGGCCGAACGGTTCAAGCACACCCAATCCGTCGGCCGCCTCAAGGCCGAACACGAACTTCCTCCGTCCGATCCCGCCCGCGAGGCGTGCCAGATCGAGCGGTTGGAACGCCTCGCGCGCGAGGCCGATCTAGACCCGGAATTCGCGCGCAAATTCCTGAACTTCGTGATCTCGGAAGTCATCCGGCACCACGAGCAATTCCAGAAGTAAGGGCGGGCTATCGCCCGCAACCCCGCCATTTCAAAGGAGAAAACGCAATGGCTATGAAAATCCGTCTGGCCCGTGGTGGCTCGAAGAAACGTCCGCATTACGCAATCGTCGCGACCGATTCGCGCATGCCGCGCGATGGCCGCTTCCTCGAGAAGCTGGGCACCTACAACCCGCTCTTGGCGAAAGATTCGGAAGACCGGATCAAGATGGACATCGAGCGCGTCCAGTACTGGCTCGGCCAGGGCGCCCAGCCGACCGACCGCGTTGCCCGCTTCCTGGAAGCCGCTGGCGTGACCCCGAAGACCGAGCGCAAGAACCTGAAAAAAGGTGAGCCGGGCAAGGCCGCGAAAGAGCGCGCCGAGAAAAAAGCCGCTCGCACCGCCGCCACCGAAGAAGCCGCTTCGGAATAATCCCCGATGACCGAACGGATCTGCGTCGGCGCGATCGCGGGCGCCTTTGGTGTCCGGGGCGAGGTGAGGCTGAAAAGCTTCACCTCGGAGCCCAATGATATCGCCGCCTATGGTCCGCTCTGGTCCGAGGATGGCAAACGCTTGTTCACCGTCCGCCTGACGCGGCCAGTGACGGGCGGACTTGGCGCCCGGCTTTCGGGCGTCGAGACGCGCGAGGATGCCGAGGCGCTGAAAGGCGCGACGCTCTGGGCTGATCGCGATAAGCTTCCGGCGCTGCCGGATGACGAATTCTATCATTCTGATCTGATCGGCCTGTCGGTCTTTGACGCGGGCGGCGTGCTGATCGGAACGGTCCGCGCGATCTACGACCACGGCGCGGGCGATATCCTTGAAATCTTTGGGCCGGGCCGCAAGCAGGCCCTGCTCTTGCCCTTTACCCGGGCCTTCGTTCCAACGGTCGATATCGCTGCGGGACGCATTGTCGCGGACCCGCCCGAGGAATCCGAGGAATGAGCACCGAGGGCATGAAATCCCACGGCCGGCTGTCGATCAAGGCGAGCCTGCAGCCGCGCGACCTGATGGCCGAGCCGCAGGTGCGCGGCGCCTGGACGGCGCAGATCGTCACGCTTTTCCCCGAGGCATTTCCCGGCATTCTCGGTCTGTCGCTGACCGGCCGCGCCCTGAGCGAGGGGCTATGGAATCTGCGCACGACGGATCTGCGGCCCTTCGGCATCGGCAAGCACCGGAATGTGGACGACACGCCCGCCGGTGGTGGCGCTGGCATGGTGATCCGCGCCGACGTCATGGACGCGGCCCTGCGCGAGGCGGGCGGCGACCTGCCGGTGATCTACCTTTCACCGCGCGGCAAGCCGTTCACGCAGGCGCGCGCCCGCGAATTGGCGAACGGGCCGGGCATGACGCTGATCTGTGGCCGCTTCGAGGGCGTCGACCAGCGCGTGCTGGATGCGCATGATGTCGAAGAGGTCAGTATCGGGGATTACGTCCTGACCGGCGGAGAACTTGCAGCTCAGGTCTTGATCGATGCAACGGTTCGCCTTATACCGCGCGTGCTGGGGAATCAGGACTCTCTGGCCGAGGAATCCTTTTCCGACGGCCTTCTTGAACATCCTCAGTACACGAAGCCCGCCCAGTGGGAAGGCCGCGCGATCCCGGAAGTTCTTCTGTCGGGTAATCACGCGGCTATTGCCAATTGGCGGAGCGACATGGCCGAAAGGCTGACGAAGGAACGCCGCCCCGACCTGTGGCGGGCATATGAGCAAGCTCGTATGGACCCGGCAAAGGACCGACAGCTCTCGGGCGCATCAGACCAATCACGGGCTTACCGTGAGCAAACAGAGGATCAAAAGCGATGAACCTGATCGCCCAACTTGAAGCCGAGCAGATCGCTGCGCTCGGTAAAGAAATTCCGGATTTCAAGGCCGGTGACACCGTCCGCGTCGGTTACAAAGTGACCGAAGGCACCCGTACCCGCGTTCAGAACTACGAAGGCGTGGTTATCTCGCGCAAGGGCGGCGGCATCGGCGCGTCCTTCACCGTGCGCAAGATCTCGTTCGGCGAAGGCGTCGAGCGCGTCTTCCCGCTCTATTCGACCAACATCGACTGGATCAGCGTCGTGCGTCGTGGCCGCGTTCGTCGCGCCAAGCTGTACTACCTGCGTGATCGTCGCGGTAAATCGGCCCGTATCGCCGAGGTCACCAACTACAAGCCCAAAGCCGACGCCAAGGCCTGAGGAGACGCGCCATGAAAGCAGAAATCCACCCCGATTACCACCTGATCGAAGTCAAGATGACCGACGGCACCACCTATGCCGTGCGTTCGACTTGGGGCAAGGAAGGCGACGTGATGTCGCTGGACATCGATCCGACCTCGCACCCCGCCTGGACCGGCGGCTCGGCCAAGCTGATGGATACCGGCGGCCGCGTGTCGAAGTTCAAGAACAAATACGCCGGCCTGGGCTTCTAAGCCTGTCGCCCGTCGTGAAATCGGAAACGCCGCCCTCGTGGGGCGGCGTTTTTCGTTGCGGTCCTGCCATCGGAACGATCAGGGCAGTCTAGTTGAAGCCGGCGAAAAGGGGCGACCAGATCCGCGCGTTGCCGCGATCCCTGGTCAGCGGCCTGCCGGTAAGGATTTCCCGGCCCGTGTCGATCATCACCTTGCCATCGGCGAAGGTCTGCAGCACCGGCCCCTGCGCGCTTTGATAGGGAGAAAGGGCGATCGTGGCATAGCTTGTCGCATTGACCGCATGAGTCGGCAGGGACGGCATGTTGAAACATATCATGATAGGCCTCCTTGGCGGTCGATGCGCTTGACGGAAGTGTCCCAGCGCTCGGGATCGCGATTGCGCATGAGATCGCGCGAAGTCTCGAATGGGTCCGGGGTCATCAGGATCAGGGGAATGCCCGCGATGTGGTGCGGCTTGCCCGTGCAGCGATCGATCAGCGATACCGCATAGCGTGTGCGACGGGGCGTGCTGGCCGTGAAGGTACGCTCGGCGAAAGCCGACAGATGGTTCAGCATGATCATCCTTGGCTCCTTTCCTGGGATGGTCCGCAAGATCAGCGGCAGGTTTATTACGACATAGTCTATCGTGTTTTTCAAGATAAAAATCGACCTCAAGCGTCGTCATTAATCATCTTTGACGATCAATATCTTATCAGTCTGACCAGGCGGGTGGCGGCGGTGTGGAAAGTTGTTTCCCGATTGCCGCACTGATCGCCTTTACGAACCGCAGGTCGCTTTTCAACCGGCCGGTCGGGTCCTAATGTCCGCAGGTGTGCTGGTGCTGCAGGAGGATTCGTGGCGCATATCATTGTCGTCGGAAACGAAAAGGGTGGTTCGGGCAAATCGACCACCTCGATGCATGTGGCGACGGCATTGGCGCGGATGGGGCATCGGGTCGGAGCGCTTGATCTGGACGTTCGGCAGCGCAGTTTCGGCCGATACCTGGAAAACCGGATCTATTTCACCCAGAGCGAAGGATTGGAACTGCCAACTCCCCTGCTGGGGCATCTCGAGGCCGAACAGGACGGGATAGATCCCTTGTCCCGCGCCATAGAACTGCTCGAGCCGGATTGCGATTTCATTCTGCTCGACTGTCCGGGTTCACATACTCGACTGAGCCAGATGGCCCATACGCTTGCCGATACGCTGATCACGCCGATGAATGACAGTTTCATCGATTTCGACCTTCTTGCGCGGCTTTCCCCCGATGGGCGAATCCTGGGGCCCTCGATCTATGCCGAGATGGTGTGGTCGGCGCGCCAGTTGCGGGGGCAGGCCGGTGCAGGACCGATCGATTGGCTGGTCCTGCGCAATCGTCTTGGCACCCAGCAGATGCACAACAAGCGCAAGGTCGGCGGCGCACTCGCAAGCCTGTCCAAGCGTATCGGTTTTCGTGTCGCGCCGGGATTTTCCGAGCGGGTCATCTTTCGCGAGCTTTTCCCGCGCGGGCTGACGCTGCTCGACCTCAAGGACATCGGCACCGAACAGCTCAGCATGTCCAATATTGCCGCCCGGCAGGAGCTGCGGGATCTCTTCACGGAATTGCGCCTTCCCGGCGTCTCGGTTTCATTCTAGTTCGCTGGGAAAGGAACCATTGAGGTTGGCCGCGAGTAGCCTATCTAAAGGGCACCGCTGCGGAGGGGAATTTGCGATGAATCTTGCCGGCAGGCATCTTGCCGCCGCGATGATCGGACTTGGCATGGGGTTTGCCTTCCCCGTGGCGCAGGCCGAGGAAGCGGGCGCCGCGACGGTGACAAGGGATCTCGCGGTGGTGACAACCGTGAAGGCCGACCTGACACCCGTCGTGGCGCGGGTTCCGGTCACAGGGTCCCTGGTCGCACGCGATCCGGTCCAGGTCCATGCCAACATCGCGGGCTACCAGATTCGCGAAATCCAGGCCGAAATCGGCGATAGTGTCCGTGCTGGTGATGTCCTGCTTAAGCTTGATGAGGATGCCTTATCGGTTCAGCTGGCGCAGGCCGAAGCCGAATATCGGCGCGCCGAAGCTGCCGTGAAGCAAGCTGAAAGCCAGATCACCAGCGCGGAGGCCATGCTGACCCAGGCCGCCAGCGCGCTTGAGCGGACCCGAAGCTTGCGGCGAAGCGGAAGCGCTGCACAGGCGGCGCTGGACGATGCCATCGCAACCGAAGCCTCGGCCCGTGCTTCGGCTGCCTCGGCCACGGATGGTCTGCGCGTCGCTCAGGCCCAGCTTGCGCAGGCCGAGGCCGCGCGACGGATCGCCGAGTTGAACCTCGGCTATTCTCGCGTTGTCGCCCCAGTTGACGGCATCATCGTCGGCCGCAATGCAGAAATAGGCGCGATGAGCAGTGCTGGGGGTGAGCCGCTTTTTTCCATGGTTGCCCGAGGCGAGATCGAACTGGCAGCTGATATCATCGAAACCGCATTGGTGCAGATCCGGCCCGGAGATTCGGCAGAGCTTTCTGCGGCCGGGCTTGGCGGTATTTCGGGCGAGGTTCGGCTTGTTCCGGCTTCGGTCGACCCAGAGACGCGCTTGGGCGAGGCCCGGATTTCGATAGATGCGGATCCGCGGCTGAAGATCGGGCTTTTCGCCAGCGGTTGGATCGTGACCGATCGGCGCGAGGCGCTGACCGTTCCAGCCATGGCAGTGCTTTCGGAAGCGGAAGGTGACCGGGTTCAGGTGGTCAAGGACGGTCGGGTCGAGACCCGACCGGTCGTCGCCGGTCTTGTCTGGAATGGGCGGCGGGAAATTCTTGAAGGGCTGAGTGCCGGTGAAGAGGTGGTCGCAAGGGCGGGCGCGTTCTTCCGGACGGGCGACGAGGTGCGCGCCGTGCTGCAACCAGAGACCCGGCCCGAGCAAGCGGTTTCGCCATGAACTTCGCGACCTGGTCCATCCGCCGGCCAGTGCCGCCGATCGCGGTCTTTCTGGTGCTGCTGCTTGTTGGGCTTTACAGCTTTAGCCGTCTTGCCGTGACGGCGATGCCCAATATTGACCTGCCACTGGTAAGCGTGACGGTCCAGCAGCCGGGGGCCGCCCCGTCCGAACTGACCCGGCAGGTGATCCAGCCCATCGAGGACTCAATCGCTTCGATCACCGGCGTGCGCCATATCAGCTCGACCGCGACGGACAGTTCGGCAGTTCTGACGATCGAATTCGAGCTTGAGACCGATACAGACCGCGCGGTGAACGACGTCAAGGATGCGGTTGCCAATGTCCGCGCCGATCTGCCGGAATCGATTATCGAACCCTTGATCCGGCGCATCGATGTTAGCGGCATGGCGATCCTGACCTATGCGGTGACCGATCCGACGAAGTCGATGGAGGAGCTTTCGAAGTTCGTCGATGACGTCGTGGCGCGAGAACTGACGACAGTGAAGGGCGTCGCGAGCATCTCGAGGATCGGTGGCGCAGATCGCCAGATCAATGTCGAGTTGGACCCGGACCGGATTCAAGCCTTCGGGCTGACGGCGGCCGAGGTCTCAGACCAGCTGCGCAGCAAGAACATCGATATCGGCGGGGGGCGAGGTGACTTGGCGGGGATGGAATACTCGATCCGGGCACTGGGTTCAGCTGCTGATGTTGCCCGTCTGGCCGCCACCCCCATCGTGATTGCACAAGGGCGGACCATCCGGCTGGACCAGCTTGGCACGGTCACCGACGGACCCAGCGACGAACGCAAGTTCGCTCTGCTTGACGGAAAACCGGTCGTCGCATTCGGTGTCTTTCGGGCCAGCGGCGAATCCGATCTGGAAGCAGGCGATGGAACGAAGGCGCGCATTGCCCAGATCGCCGAGCGCAACCCCGGCGTCAGCATCGACCTGATCGACGATGCGACGACGCACACATCGGCAAGCTATCACAGGGCCATGGACACGCTTTATGAAGGGGCGGCGCTTGCAGTGGTCGTGGTGTTCCTGTTCTTGCGGAACTGGCGTGCGACCCTGGTGGCGGCAGTAGCCCTGCCTTTGTCGATCATTCCGACTTTCTTCGTAATGTATATGCTGGGCTTCACGCTCAACGGGATCAGCTTGCTTGCGATCACCCTGGTCACGGGGATCCTGGTTGATGACGCGATTGTCGAAATCGAGAACATCGTCCGCCATATAAACATGGGCGTGCCCGCCTATCAGGCCAGCATGGAGGCCGCGAACGAGATCGGTTTGACCGTGATCGCGATCAGCTTCTCGATCGTTGCTGTATTCGCTCCGGTCAGCTTCATGGGAGGAATCCCGGGGCAGTACTTCAAGCAATTCGGCCTGACCGTCGCCGTTTCTGTCCTGTTCTCGCTGTTGGTCGCAAGGCTGATCACCCCTATGCTTGCCGCCTATTTCATGCGCGACAACCAACATTTCTCCGAGGGCCGGGACGGGCCGCTGCTGCGATTGCTGATGGCGATCCTGGCCTGGACGCTGCGACATCGCGCGCTCACGCTGTTGATGGGGATGGGGGTGTTTGCCGGCTCGATCTATTCGGCGACGCTGCTTCCGACCGAATTCGTGCCCGCGCAGGATGTCGGCCGCAGCCAGATCTCGATCGAGTTGCCGCCGGGTTCCACGATTTCCGATACGGAAAGCGTGGCTCGCCGCGTTTCGGAAAGGATCGCGGATGAGCCGGAGGTTCGTACCGTATTTGTAAATGGCGGTGACGGGCTGGTGACGGATGCGCGTGTCCTGGTCAATTACGGCTCGAAATCCGAACGCGAGAGGTCAAGCTTCGAAATCGAGGAGGCATTGCGCGAGGATCTTGCGCAGATCCCCGATATCAGGCTGAACTTCCTGAGTGAAAGCGGCACCAGCGATTTCGAGATATCGGTCCTGGGCGACACCGAGGAAAGCGCCGCCGAGGCCGCCGAGCGTCTGATGGCGGCGATGAAATCGCTGCCAACCATGGAGGGGGTGACTTCCTCGGCTGCCTTGCGCCGCCCCGAGATCCAGATTGAGCCGCGGCACGAGGAAGCCGCGCAGATGGGGGTGACGACCAGTGCGCTTGCCGCGACCCTGCGGATCGCGACCCTTGGCGACACGGATTCCAACCTTGCGAAGTTCAATACAGGCGAAGAGCAGATCCCGATCATGGTGCGCCTGAACGAGCAGGCACGTCACGATCTGATGACGGTTCGCAACTTGCGTGTTCCTGGCAGGGCCGGGCAGGTGCCGCTTGAGGCGGTGGCCGATGTCACGCTTTCGGCGGGTGCAACCGAGATCAGCCGTTATGACAGGCGCTACAGGACAACGGTTTCCGCCAACCTCGCGCAGGGGGCGTTGCTGGGGCCGGTGAACCAGCAGGTCAGCGAACTTCAGGGGACGGTCGACCTGCCGCCGGGTACCCAGATCCAGCCTGCCGGTGATGCCGAGATCATGGCCGAAGTCTTCCAGGCCTTCGCCGTCGCGATGGTCTCGGGGGTGATGCTGACCTATGTCGTTCTGGTCCTGCTTTTCCACAACTTCATGACGCCTGTCTCGATCCTGATGTCATTGCCGCTGGCCATCGGCGGAGCAATCCTCGCGCTGTTCCTGACCGGGAATTCGATCAGCATGGCCGTGGTGATCGGTTTCCTGATGCTGATGGGGATCGTCACCAAGAACGCGATCATGCTGGTCGAGTTTGCATTGACCTCAATCGACCGAGGCGTCGCCAAGCGAGATGCCATCCTGGACGCCGTGCACAAGCGCGCCCGTCCGATCGTGATGACAACCATCGCCATGACGGCGGGCATGGTGCCTTCGGCCCTGGGAACCGGTGAAGGGGCAGAGTTCAGCTCGCCCATGGCAATTGCAGTGATTGGCGGGCTGTTGCTGTCGACGCTGCTTTCCCTGCTGTTCGTGCCGTCGCTGTTCTCGATGGTTCATGGGGCTCAGGTCAGGGGTGCGGGCTGGCTTGGTCGTCGGATCGGACTGAACAAACCGCCCGCCGAACCCGCTCAAACCGGACATTGAAAGCGAAAGGGGGCCCGACCGGGCCCCCTTTTGTCATCTGCATCGCCGGACTGGATCAGGCCAGCATGCCCATCGGGTTTTCCAGATGGTTGACGATCTTTTCCAGCAGCTGGGCGCCGAGGGCTCCATCGATCACGCGATGATCGACAGACAGCGTCATCGACATCACATTGCGCACCACGACCTCGCCATTCTCGACGACAGGGGTCTGGATACCCGCGCCGACCGCCAGAATGGCGCCATGCGGAGGGTTGATGACCGCGTCGAAGTTCTCGATCCCGAACATGCCGAGGTTCGAGATCGCGAAGCTGCCGCCTTGATATTCGTGCGGCGCAAGCTTCTTGGTCTTTGCGCGGGTCGCGAGGTCCTTCATCTCGGCCGAAAGGGCGGACAGCGTCTTCTGCTGGGCGTCCTTCAGGACCGGGGTGAAGAGCCCGCCCTCGATCGCGACGGCAACCGCCACGTCCGAAGGCTTCAGCTTCAGGATGCGGTCGCCAGCCCAGACGGCATTCGCGTCGGGAACTTCCTGCAGGGCCAGCGCGCAGGCCTTGATGATGAAGTCGTTGACCGAAAGCTTCACGCCGCGGGCTTCCAGCTGCTTGTTCAGCATGGCGCGGAACTTCATCAGTTCGTCCAGCTTCGCGGACCTGCGCAGATAGAAATGCGGGATGGTCTGCTTGGCCTCGGTCAGACGTGCGGCGATGGTACGGCGCATGCCGTCCAGCGCGACCTCTTCGGTTTCGCGATCGGCATACATCTTGAGCACCGTCTCGGTCGAAAGTCCGGCAGGCGCTGCGGCAGTCGCAGGGGCAGGGGTCGCGGTGGCTTTCGGTGCCTCGGCGGCCGGTTTCGCGGCCCCCGGCTTCGCGCCTTCCACGTCGGCCTTGACGATCCGGCCATGGGGGCCTGAGCCCGTCAGAGCAGTCAGGTCGATACCCTTTTCGGCTGCGATCCGGCGGGCCAGTGGCGACGCGAAGATGCGCCCCCCATCAGCCGCCTTCGGTGCGGTCGGGGCCGGTGCGCTGCTCGTGGCAGCGGCAGGGGCCGCCTCGGCTTTGGGGGCTTCGGCCTTGGGCTCGGCCTTCGGAGCCGGAGCGGAACCGATATCATCGGCACTTTCTCCTTCCTCCAGAAGGATCGCGATGGCGGTGTTCACCTTCACGCCTGCGGTCCCTTCCGAGATCAGGATCTTTCCAATCTTGCCCTCGTCCACGGCCTCGAATTCCATCGTGGCCTTGTCGGTCTCGATCTCGGCGATGATATCGCCGGACTTGACCTCGTCGCCTTCGTTGACCAGCCATTTGGCCAGCGTGCCTTCCTCCATCGTGGGGGAGAGCGCGGGCATCAGGATTTCTGTCGGCATCTCGCTATCCCCTTACTTGTAGGTGACTTTCTTCACGGCCTCGACCACCTCAGCCGAAGTGATCAAGGCGTGCTTTTCAAGGTTGGCGGCGTAGGGCATGGGCACGTCCTTGCCGGTGCAGTTGATCACCGGCGCGTCGAGATAGTCGAATGCATTTTCCATGACATAGGCCGAGATGTGGTTGCCGATCGCACCGACCGGGAAGCCTTCCTCGACGGTGACAAGGCGGTTCGTCTTCTGCACCGAGGCGATGATGCTGTCATAGTCCAGCGGGCGCAGCGTGCGCAGGTCGATGACTTCGGCGTCGATGCCTTCCTCGGCCAGCTTCTCTGCGGCTTCCAGAGCGTGGCTCATGCCGATGCCGAAGCTGACGATGGTCACGTCATTGCCTTCGCGGGCGATGCGGGCCTTGCCGAAGGGGATAGTGAAGTCCTCGAGATCCGGGACCTCGAAGCTGCGGCCATACATGATCTCGTTTTCAAGGAAGATCACCGGGTTCGGATCACGGATCGCCTGTTTCAGCAGGCCTTTCGCATCCGCCGCCGAATAGGGCATGACGACCTTGAGCCCGGGGATCTGGGCATACCATGCCGCGTAATCCTGGCTGTGCTGCGCGCCCACGCGGGCGGCGGCGCCGTTCGGACCGCGGAAGACCATCGGCGCCCCCATCTGGCCGCCGGACATGTAGAGCGTTTTCGCGGCCGAGTTGATGATGTGGTCGATTGCCTGCATCGCGAAGTTGAAGGTCATGAATTCGACGATCGGACGCAAGCCGGCCATTGCCGCCCCTGTGCCGATGCCGGCAAAGCCGATTTCCGAGATCGGGGTGTCGACGACGCGGCGCGGGCCGAACTTGTCCAGAAGACCCTGCGAGATCTTGTAGGCACCCTGATATTCGCCGACTTCCTCACCCATGAGGAAGACGGTTTCGTCGCGGGTCATTTCTTCTTCCATGGCTTCACGCAGGGCTTCCCGCACGGTCATGGTCTTCATCTTGGTGCCTTCCGGCCAGTCGGGCGAACGATCGGCCTTGGGTGCTGCGGGCGCTGCCGCTTGCGCCGGGGCTTCGGCTTTCGCTTCGACCGGGGCGGCGGCCTCGGCTTTCGGCGCCTCGACCTTCACGTCGTCCGCGCTTTCGCCTTCTTCGACCAGAACGGCGATCGGAGTGTTTACCTTTACACCCTGCGCACCTTCGGCGATCAGGATCTTGCCAAGGATGCCCTCATCCACGGCCTCGAACTCCATCGTCGCCTTGTCGGTCTCGATCTCGGCGAGGATGTCGCCGGACTTGATCTCGTCGCCTTCCTTTTTGAGCCATTTCGCCAGAGTGCCTTCCTCCATGGTCGGCGACAGGGCGGGCATCAGAATCTCGGTTGCCATGTTTTCTTCTCCCGCTCAGGCGTTCTCGGTGGCCGAGCCCTGGGGCAGGTCGTCGGCATAGATGTCGGTCCAAAGCTCTTCGAGCGCCGGTTCCGGGCTTTCCTTGGCGAATTCGGCGGATTCGTTGACGATATCCTTGATTTCCTTGTCGATGGCTTTGAGGTCTTCCTCGCTGGCATGGCTGCCGGTCAGAAGCAGTTCGCGCACATGCTCGATCGGGTCACGTTCGTCGCGCATCTTCTGAACTTCCTCGCGCGATCGGTATTTCGCCGGGTCGGACATCGAGTGGCCGCGATAGCGATAGGTCATCACTTCAAGGATGTAGGGTCCCTTGCCAGCGCGGCAATGCGCCACGGCCTTTTCGCCGGCGGCCTTCACGGCCAGAACGTCCATGCCATCGACCTGCTCGCCTTCGATGCCGAATGCGGCGCCGCGGCCGAAGAGCGTCGTTGACTTGGTCGAGCGCTTGACCGAGGTCCCCATGGCATATTGGTTGTTCTCGATCACGAAGACCACGGGAAGATCCCACAGAACGGCCATGTTATAGGTTTCGTAGACTTGTCCCTGGTTGGCCGCGCCGTCACCGAAATAGGTGAAAGTCACATTGTCATTGCCCAGATACTTGTCGGCAAAGGCCAGGCCCGCGCCCAGCGGCACCTGCGCCGCGACGATGCCATGGCCGCCGTAGAAGTGCTTTTCACGGCTGAACATGTGCATCGAGCCGCCCTTGCCCTTGGAGTAGCCCCCCTCGCGGCCGGTCAATTCGGCCATGACGCCATTCGCACTCATGCCGCAGGCCAGCATGTGGCCGTGATCGCGATAAGAGGTGATGCGCTTGTCGCCTTCTTTCGAGGCTGCCTCGAGGCCGACGACGACGGCCTCCTGACCGATATAGAGGTGGCAGAAGCCGCCGATCAGGCCCATGCCGTAAAGCTGGCCGGCCTTTTCCTCGAATCGGCGGATCAGAAGCATGTCACGGTAGTATTTGAGAAGCTCGTCCTTGGATACGTTGGACGTGCCTTCCTTGGCTGCGGGCTTTCTGACCATACGGGGTCCTCCTCCTGAGCGCAGGATAGTTCAGCGTTAAACTACTTCTAGGACGGAGTTTCGGGAAAAGTAAACCTGCGATCTGCGGACACGCACAAATTGGCCCATGCCTGCAAATTGCCCAAGCACGGTCAGCGGATGATGATTTCGTCCGGGCGCAGATAGCCCAGCACGTCACGCGCCCGCTCATCCAGAAGGTCAATGTCCAGATAATCATCCGAAAGACGATGGGTCAGGTTACGCATCCGATCCACCTCGGCCTGAAGCTTGTCGCGCTGCGCGACAAGTTCGCGCGTATCCGCCTTGATCTGCTCGCGACGCAGAACCCCGGATGGACCCTGAACCGCGGCGAATGCGAAATAGATCCCCAGCAGGGACATGATGACGAAGAAGACCAGAGCGCTGATCGACAGACGTTCGGACATCGGGCGTGTTCCCTCGTTTTCGGGGATCATGCCACAGCACAAGCTAGGGGGGAATCCCGAATGCGGGCGATTGACAGCAATCGCCACATGCGCCTTCCATGTGTCATGACCCACGCCCAGACCATGCGGGAAAGATCCTGACCATGATGGCCTTGCTGCGACTGATCGGGCTGGTTCTGGCCATCGAACTGATTTTCTATTTCCTGCTATCGGTTTATATCCGAAGCACGAGGCGGGAAGTGCTCGAGAAGGAATGGGACCGGCGTCACCCCGATAGGGCGGGCGATACAGCGGAACGACGAGACTTCGTTCGGCGTTCGATGGTCGGGTTCGGCAAAACGCTGAGAGCGCGGCTTGTCGGTCTGGTGCTGATCCTGCCGGTGGTCGCGATTATCGTGATCGTCATATTGGTGAACTACTATTGAGAGGGCGCAGATGCGCTGGTTTCTGACAGTCCTTGGCGTGGTGTTCGGCGTCACCGTGTTTCTTTTTCTGGATTACGCCCTGCCGTCGAAGCAGACCGTCCGGATCACGAATACCTATAACCGCCTGACCGAAATCGGCTCAAACGCGATCTTCTATGCCTCTCCGGATACCGGCACGGTGCAGAATGCGCAGGGTCAGCGAGACGTGCGCTTCATCGATACGGTGCGCCCGAACGGCAAGCCCTATGTCTATCGCAACGAGGATACCGGCTGGATCTGGCCGCCCTATTTCAAGTATGACAGCTCGAACCTGCATGCCCAGGCGACGGACCTGAAATCGACGGCAGCCAGCCCGGAATGGGTCAGCGTGACATCCTATGGCTGGCGGGTGTCGTGGCTGTCGATCTATCCCAACGCGATTTCCATCAAGCCGGTGGCTGGTCCGGATGTGCAGCCGTTCAACTGGCCTGCCATCATCATCCTGCTGGTTCTGGGGCTGCTCTTGTTCCTGATCTGGCGAATGTGGAACCAGTTCCACGAACGCAGCATCGAGCCGGCAATTCGATCAGCCGACGAGGCGTGGGATCGGCTTGACGCCCAGTCGGATGAAGCACGCGATCGCGCCCGCGGCCGGCTGAGCCGCTGGTGGAACCGGGTCAGGCGACGCTGACCGCACCTGGCGGAATGGAGAAACAGATGCAAGGCATGGCACGAGAACGTCGCAACCCCGGCACGGCGCTTCGAACTGACTGGTTCGACGCCATCCGGATCAACACGCCGGCCAGCGAAAGACGTGCCGCAAGCCTTCCCGGTCGACGCAGTCTCAAGAAGGAATGGCAGGCGGCCTGGCTTTTGAACGCGGTGCGTTGCATCGACCTGACCACGCTGTCGGGGGATGATACCGAGGACCGCGTGGTACGGCTTTGCGCCAAAGCGCTTCAACCGATCGATGCGCGCCAGCTGGCGCTGCTTGGCGCCAGCGGCCTGACCACCGGCGCGGTCTGCGTCTACCCCACGATGGTTGCTGCCGCGAAGCGTGCGTTGAAGGGGTCAGCCATTCCCGTTGCTTCGGTCGCGACAGGCTTTCCGGCGGGACTCATGCCTCTGGATCTGCGGCTGGCCGAGATCCGCTATGCGCTGGATCAGGGTGCGGACGAAATCGACATTGTCATCACCCGCGCCCATGCCCTGCAGGGCAATTGGTCGGCGCTATACGATGAGCTTTGCGCCATGCGCGAGGCCTGTGGCAATGCGCTGATGAAGTCGATCCTGGCGACGGGCGAACTCAAGACGCTGGAAAACGTCGCCAAGGCGAGCCACGTCGCGATGCAGGCGGGCTCGGATTTCATCAAGACCTCGACCGGAAAAGAGCCGGTCAATGCCACGCTGCCGGTCAGCCTGACCATGCTGCGCACGATCCGCGACTATCGCGACCAGACCGGATTCTCGGTTGGCTTCAAGCCGGCCGGCGGCCTTCGGACCGCCAAGGATGCGCTGAACTGGCAGGTTCTGATGCTTGAGGAACTGGGGAGGGACTGGCTGCGGCCCGATCTCTTCCGCATCGGGGCGTCATCGCTGCTGGGCGATATCGAGCGGCAGATTTCCCATCACGTAACGGGGCGCTACGCCGCTTCGCACCGACTGGCAGCAGGATGATACGGACATGCCGAGCGTAGGCGAGATCATGGAAAGCATGGAATACGGTCCCTCGACTGAGGATGCGACGCCCGTCCGCCGTTGGCTGACAGATCGGGGCAGCTTCGGTCATTTCATCGCCGGGCGGTTCACCCGGCCGGAGACGAGCTTTGCTACACGCGATCCGTCGACGGGCGACGAGTTGGCGCAGGTTTCTCAGGGCTCCGCCCGCGATGTGGCCAAGGCCGTGCGCGCGGCGCGCAGGGCTGCGCGTGGATGGGGCGCGATGGCCGGCCATGACCGGGCGCGTTTCCTTTACGCGATCGCCCGGACGATCCAGAAGCGCGAGCGCTTCCTGGCGGTGCTGGAAACTCTCGACAACGGCAAGCCGATCCGGGAAAGCCGTGACATCGACATCCCGCTGGTCGTCCGGCATTTCTATCATCATGCGGGCTGGGCCGAGATTGCCGCGACCGAGTTCCCCGACCGGGCGGCGCTGGGGGTCTGCGGCCAGATCATCCCTTGGAACTTTCCGCTGCTGATGCTGGCATGGAAGGTTGCCCCGGCACTGGCTGCAGGGAACACGGTCGTTCTCAAGCCGGCTGAATATACCCCGCTGACCGCGCTGGCATTCGCCGAGATCTGTTCCCATGTCGGCCTTCCCGCGGGGGTCGTGAACATCGTGACCGGTGATGGCGAGACCGGCGCGGCGCTGGTGAAATCACCCGTCGACAAGATCGCCTTCACCGGCTCGACCGAGGTCGGACGGGAAATCGCGCGCGAGCTTGCCGGTTCCCGCAAGAAGCTGACCCTTGAGCTGGGTGGGAAATCCCCCTTCGTCGTCATGCCGGATGCTGATCTTGATGCGGCGGTCGAGGGTGTCGTCGATTCCATCTGGTTCAACCAGGGGCAGGTCTGTTGCGCGGGCTCGCGGATACTGGTGGCCGAGGCGGTAGCCGAGCGCTTCGAAACCCTGCTCCAGCGCCGGATGCAGAAGCTTCGGGTCGGACCGCCGCTCGACAAATCAACCGATATCGGGGCGATCGTCGATCCGATCCAGAAGGAAAGGATTCTGTCGATTCTCGATGCCGCAACCGGGGCAGGGGCGGAACTGGTTGGCGGCGAAGCACAGCAGGGGTGCTTCATCGCGCCGGGCTACCTCAAGAACATCGCCCCCGCCAATCCCGGCATGCGAGACGAGATTTTCGGACCGATCGCGACGCTCTCCACCTTCCGGACCCCGGATGAGGCCGCCGATCTTGCCAACAACACGAAATACGGCCTGTCGGCTTCGATCTGGTCGGAAAGCGCGACCGTCGCGACCGATCTGGCGGCACGGATCAAGGCGGGGGTTGTCTGGGTGAACTGCGCCAATATCTTCGACGCGGCGGCCCCTTTCGGAGGAATGCGTGACAGCGGCTACGGCCGTGAAGGCGGGCGGGAAGGGATGCTGGATTATCTCACCCCGGATACCGCCAGGGCTGCGCGCGATCCTGCGCCTGCGGTCATCTCGGCGGCGCCTGCGGATAACACGATGCCGGGCGAGGGAATCGACCGGACGGTCAAGCTTTATATCGGCGGTGCCCAGAAGCGACCCGACGGAGGGGCAAGCTATCTCGCGCAGGAGGAACTGGTTCCGCTGGGCGGACGCAAGGATATCCGCAATGCCGTCGAGGCTGCGCAAGCTGCCTTGGGAAAATGGCAGGGGCTCGGCGGGCATGGCAGGGCGCAGGTGCTGTATTTCCTGGCCGAAAACCTTGCGCTCCGCCGCTCGGAATTTGCGGGTTTCGCATCGGCGGAAGAAGTCGAAACCTCGATTCGACGCTGCTTCTTCTATGCAGGTTTTGCCGACAAATTCGACGGCGCAGCCATTTCCGCGAAAAACGGATATCTCACCCATGTCCAGCCCGAGCCGCATGGTGTGATGGGTATTGTCGCCCCGAATGGCTCGCCGCTGAGCGGGCTGATGTCGCTGGTGCTTCCGGCGATCGCGATGGGAAATGCGGTCGTCGCGGTTCCCTCTCAGGATCGTCCGATGGCAGCCCTGACACTGGCGCAGGTGCTGGCCTGTTCGGATGTGCCGGGAGGGGTGGTGAACATCGTGACCGGGCCGCGCGAAGTCCTGGGCAACGGGCTTGCAGAACATGACGGGGTGAACGCTGTCTGGATTTCCGGGCAAGGCGAGACCCTGACAGCCGTGGAACGTGCGGCGGCCCAGACGCTGACCCCGGTCTGGTCGCCCGAAGTCGGCGATTGGAATGGGGCCGAGGCCCAGGGACGCTCGTTCCTGCGAGCAGCAAGTCGGACAAAGACGGTCTGGCTGCCTTACGGCGCGTTGCCCGCTGGCACCGGAAGCTCAGCCTACTAGGCCGAGCGCAGCCAGGTCATCCCGGCCTCGGTCGAGGCTAGGGGGGTGTATTCCGCACCGATCCAGCCGGCGTAATTGCTGGCCTCGAGCGATCGCAGAAACTGATCCAGGTCCTGATCCCCCGAGTTCGGTTCATGGCGGCCGGGGCAGCCAGCGACCTGAACGTGTCGGGTAATCGCGGCATGGCGTTCCCAGACCGGCATCAGTTCGCCGTTGATCATCTGCGCCTGATAGGTGTCGAATTGCAGTCCCAGATTCGGGGCGCCGACTTGGGCAAGGATTTCTGCGGCCAGATCGAAATCGTTCAGGAAATAGCCCGGCACGTCGCGCGGGTTGATGGGTTCGATCGTGAGGCTCAGATCGGGGGCTTTCTGGGCCGCCCAGGCAAGGTTGGCCACGAATGTGCGACGCGCAGCCTTGCCTTGCGCCCGGCCTGCCATGATATGCAGGTGCTCGACACCCAGCGCTGATGCGAAGCGCAATGCCCGCTCGAAATCGTTGCGGAAACGCGCTTCGTTGCCAGGCTCGGCCGCGAAGCCGCGCGGACCGCCCGACCAGTTCGGAGGGGGCGCGTTCATCAGCACGAATTTCAAGTCTTCCGCGGCGGCGGCAAGCGTGAGTTCCTTGACGGCAAGATCATAGGGAAACAGGATCTCGACGCCCTCGAATCCGGCCCGTCGCGCGGCGGCAAAGCGCTGGATCATCGGCAGTTCGGTAAAGAGATAGGTCAGATTGGCGGCAAATCGCGCCATGTCAGGGCTCCAGCGGAAAGTTCGTCCCACCCGAGTGAAGGATCATGCGCCCATTCTCGTCAGGCACAGCCACTTCGGCCAGTCGATAAAAGGTCTTGCGGTCGATACGGGCCATCAGCCCGTTACGGACGTGCAGGTAGGGTCTTGGCGCGTCCTCGGAGCCGCGCATCTCGATCGGATGATCAGGTCCGGCAGTGACGATGTCGCCGACATTGGTGGTGAAGGTGATTTCGGGCCCCAATTCCGCGTCGACAGCGATGAAGGGCGCATCGGCCACCCGGATGCCGACCTTTTCAACAGGCGTGACCAGGAAATATGCGTCACCCTCGCGTTTCAGAATGGATGCGAAAAGCCGCACCATCTCGGGCCGGCCGATCGGAGAACCCTGATAAAACCAGGTGCCGTCGGTGCGAATTTCCATGTCGATATCGCCGCAAAATGGCGGATTCCAAAGGTGGATCGGCGGGTGGCCCGTTTTTGAGGCACGCTTCGCCACAGCAGCCAGCGCCATGGGGTCGCTCACAGGATTGTCACTCATGCCACCCATTATCAGTGGAGCCTCGCCATTCCTCATCATATGCTGTCCTAGATCAGAAAAGAGGCATTGTCATGGCTGAGGATGATAAACTTGTCTCGGAAATCCAGGAGCTGACGGCACGATTGGCGGAAGCCCGCGCAAGCGTCGAGCGTCGTTTCGTCGGTCAGCATGCGGTGGTCGAGCAGGTTCTGTCGGCAATTCTATCCGGGGGACACGCGCTGCTTGTCGGCCAGCCCGGACTTGGCAAGACGATGCTGGTCGACACGCTTTCCACCGTTCTCGGGCTCGACAGCGCACGGGTCCAGTTCACGCCGGATCTCATGCCTGCCGATATCCTGGGCTCCGAGGTTCTCGACGTGCGCGCCGATGGCAGCCGGGCCTTCCGCTTCATCGAAGGCCCGGTCTTCACCCAGCTGCTGATGGCCGACGAGATCAACCGCGCGAGCCCGCGCACACAATCCGCGCTTTTGCAGGCCATGCAGGAAGGCGAGGTCACGATTGGCGGAGAGCATCGCCCGTTGGGTCGGCCATTCCATGTCCTCGCCACTCAGAACCCGATCGAGCAGGAAGGCACATATCCCTTGCCCGAAGCTCAGCTAGACCGATTCCTGTTGCAGATCGACGTCGACTATCCCGATCGAGACACGGAAAGGGCGATTCTCCTGGCGACGACTGGGACCGAGCGCGATGTGGCCCACCGGGTGTTCGATGCCGCCGGCCTGATGGCGGCCCAGGGACTGATCAGGCGCATGCCGGTCGGCGAAACCGTCCTGAACGCCATTCTGGATCTGGTGCGGGCTGCCCGCCCCGGCGCGCCCGAGGCGCCGCCATGGATCGCCGACATGCTGGTCTGGGGGCCGGGCCCGCGTGCCGCGCAGGCCCTGACACTGGTGACGCGCGCCCGCGCTGCCCTGAACGGTCGCTTTGCGCCGACGCTCGAGGATGTGGAGGCGATGGCTGCACCGGTCCTGCGTCACCGCATGGCGCTTAGCTTTGCGGCACGATCCCGTGGCGAGACGATCGAGGGCCTGATCGCGCGGCTTCTCGGCGACCGGATGCAGGCTGCCGCGTGATGCGGTCACCCACCGAGCTGCGCGCCGGGGCCGAGGTGGCCTCAGCCGGACTTCCAGCCCTGATCCTGTCGGCTGAACGGCTGGCAGCCAGTCTCACGGTCGGGACGCATGGCAAGCGGCGCGCCGGAACGGGAGAGGATTTCTGGCAATATAGGCCGGCCACGCAGGGTGATACCGCCCGCAGCATCGACTGGCGCAGGTCGGCGCGCTCGGACGGGCAATTCGTCCGCGATCGTGAAGCCGAGGTTGCCCAATCCGCCGCGATCTGGGTCTCGTCTGCGGCTGGCATGACCTATGCCGGGGGGGCTGAGCGACCAAGCAAGCGCGACCGCGCGGATCTCCTTGCATTGTCTCTTGCCATGGCACTCTTGAACGGTGGAGAGCGCGTAGGGCTTGCCGGGCAACCTCCGCGATCGGGTCGCATCCAGGCCGATCGCATCGCGGAATCGCTGTTCGCGCGTGCTGTGTTGGCCGAGGATGATGACAGCCCACCCCCAGACGCGCTGCGTCAGGGTAACAGGCTGATCCTGCTTGCCGATTTTCTGGGCGACCCCGAGCCGATCCTTGGCGTTCTGGAAAAGGCGGGAGGGATGGGGGTGCAGGGGGTCATGCTGCAGGTGCTAGACCCCGACGAGGAAGGGTTTCCCTATGACGGTGCCGTGCTGTTCCGTTCGGCAGGGGGCTCGCTCAGCCACGATACCCGAGACGCGGCCGGGCTGCGCGGGGAGTATCTGTCCCGGCTGGCTGAAAGGCGCGAATTGCTGTCCCGTGCGGCACTCAAGGCCGGTTGGCATTTCGGCATGCACGATACCGCATCCACCCCCGCGCAAGCGCTGCTCTGGCTTTGGTCGGTGCTGGAGGGCTGATGCTTATTCTGGGTCCTCTCGGCTTCCTGACCCCGTGGCTTCTGGCCGCTCTGGCTACCTTGCCAATCATCTGGCTGATCCTCAGGGCGATGCCGCCGCGGCCAAAGCTGGTGAAATTTCCCGGAACGCGATTGCTTCTCGGGCTGAAGGACGCCCAGCCCGTGGCGCGGCATACTCCCTGGTGGCTTTTGTTGCTGCGTGTGCTGGCCATTGCCGCGCTGATTATCGGCTTTGCCGGGCCGATCTGGAAGCCGGCGCCCGAACAGTCGGGGCAGGGGCCCTTGCTGCTGGTCATTGATGCAGGCTGGGCGGCTGCGCCGGACTGGCCGCAGCGCCAGGCACGTGCCTTGCGCGCACTTGAACGCGCATCGGCCGCAGGGCAGCCTGCTGCACTCCTGCTGGCGGATGGACGGGCTGAAGGTACGCTGCCTTTTCAACCTGCGTCGGAATTGGCGGCAAGGTTGCGGGCAACCCAGCCTGTCGCCTGGGAAACGCGATATCCGCAGGACATGGATGAGCTACTTGACCAGACGCCGCAGGGTGGGATTTCGGTTCTTTGGCTCAGCGACGGCCTCGACCACCCGGGGCGATCGGCATTGTTGACCGCTCTGCGCGCCCGGGGAACGGTGACAGTCGTCCCGCCAAGGGATGCGCGCTTTGCACTCCAGTATGACGGTGGCGGCCAGCCTTCCCTGCGGCTCTTTTCCCTGTCGCCCGGGGCTGCTCCTAACGTGCTGGCCATCGGGACCGATCCGCAAGGCGTTTCTCGCGAACTGGCGCGGCTTCAGCCAGGGGAGCCCGACGATACCGCTGGCGTGTCCAGCAGGCTCGTGCCCATCGACCTGCCATCCGAGCTGCGAAACCGGATCACCCGTTTCGAGGTCGAGGGCCAGGATTCGGCGGGAACCGTTGTTCTGGCGGACGACAGCGTGCGCAGGCGCAAGCTTGCACTTGTTGGCGATGACCGTGCGAGCGAGGGGCAGAGGCTGCTTTCGCCCTTGCACTATCTTGGCCGGGCACTCGCGCCCAGGACGGATCTGATCGAAGGCGGACTTGGGGATGTGCTGCAGGCATCGCCTGACGTGATCGTTCTGGCCGATGAAATCGCCCTGCCCGAGACTGCGGCCTTGCAGGAATGGGTCGATGCAGGCGGGCTTCTGATCAGGTTCTCGGGTCCTCGCATGGGCGCCTATGACCGTCTGGGGGATGAGCCGCTGCTGCCGGTCCGGTTGCGTGCCGGTGGAAGGGATGTCGGCGGGGCGTTGAGCTGGGGCGAGCCGCGGGCCATCGCGCCTTTCCCATCGGACGGCCCATTTGCCGGGCTCACGATACCGCCTGACGCGACCGTGCGCGCGCAATTGCTGGCCGAACCATCGCCGGATCTGTCGTCACGGACGCTGGCACAACTCAGTGACGGGACTTCGCTCGTGACGCGTGTGACATCCGGGAAAGGACAGGTCGTGTTGTTCCACACGACGGCTAATGCAGAATGGTCCAATCTCGCGATTTCAGGGCTGTTCGTCGAAATGCTTGACCGGCTGGTCCAGACCGCCGGGGCCAGCGCCGAGCCATCCGAGCCCGAATTGGCAGAGGGTGATTTCTGGACGCCCGTTCTGGTGCTAGATGGTTTCGGGCGGGCGCGTGACCCGCAGGACCTTGTTCCGGTTCCCGCGGCTGATTTTGCCAAGGGCCCCGCGCCGGGTGCTCCGGCCGGACTTTATCACTCCGGCGAGCGGACGGCCGCGCTGAATGCTGGCGGGCCCCTGGTACAGGCCAACTGGCCCGGTGTTGCCGTCGAGCGTGCGGCACAAGCGCCGGGCGTCGATCTGCGCGGCTGGTTGATCGCGATCGCGGCGGCCCTGTTCGCGCTCGATGCACTGGCAAGCGCATGGCTCGCGCGGGGCACGCTGCGCAGGCCTCCACGCAGCGGGGCGGCGGCATGAGGCTGGCCCTGATCTGCATTGCATTGCTTGTCGCCTCGATCGCGAGGGCGCAGGACGAGCCTGACCCCCGGCTGGTTCGCGCCGCCGATGAGGTGGCCTTGGCCTATGTTGTCACGGGGGATGGCAAGGTCGACGCCGCTTCCGAGGCTGGGCTTCGCGGGCTCTCGCAGGTGCTGACCGACCGGACCACGGTTGAACCGGGGGAACCCATCGGCATTGATCTGGACCGGGATGACCTGTCGCTGCTGACCTTCCTTTACTGGCCGGTCAGCGAGAGCCAGCCAGCGCCAACACCGCAAGCCTATGTGCGCCTGAACCATTTCCTGCGATCCGGCGGGCTGATCCTGTTCGATACCCGAGACGGGGATATTGCGGGGCTGGGTGGCCCTGATGGCAAGGCAACATTGCAACGGCTCGCGGCGCCACTGGACGTGCCGCCCCTGGCCCCGATTCCCGTTGACCATGTGTTGACCCGCACCTTCTACCTGCTGCACGAATTTCCCGGGCGCTACCATGGCCAGGATGTCTGGGCGGAAGCCCCTCCTGCCGGGGCGGAGGCGGCTGACGGGGTTCCCTTTCGCAATCTCAACGATGGCGTGACGCCCGTCATCATTGGCGGGAATTCCTGGGCAGAAGCCTGGGCGATCGGCGACAACGGCCTGCCGCTGTTCAGTGTCGGCTCGGGCCTTGACGGAGAGCGGCAGCGCGAACTGGCCTATCGGTTCGGTGTCAACCTGATCATGTATGTGCTGACCGGGAACTACAAATCCGATCAGGTCCATGTTCCGGCGCTGCTCGATCGGCTGCGGCAGGAAGAGGTGATGCAATGACCGGGCTGAGCCTCGAGCCTCTCTTGCCGCTTCAAGTGGTCGGGGCAATCGCGGTTCTCGCGCTGCTGGTTGCGATCTGGTCCTTCTGGCGGGGCTTGCGCGGCTGGGCCATGCGCGGGCTCGCGGGGCTTGCCGCCGCAGCGGCCCTTGCGGGACCCGCGCTTGAAACCGGCATACGCAATCGCCTGTCCGATATCGTGATCCTGCTCGATGATCGCAGTGCCAGCCAATCGCTGCCCGGTCGCGAGACGCAGACGGATGAGGCAATCGAAAAGCTGTCGGCCCAGCTTGCGGCCATGCCCGATACCGAGGTCCGCCGGGTGACGGTCAGCGACGATCCGGACGGGACCTTGATCGGCGGCGCGATTGCCCGCGCCCTTTCAGCCGAGCCTGCAAGCCGGGTGGCGGGGATCATCGCGGTAACGGACGGTCTTGGTCACGATGCGCCGATGGTCCCGGCGGATGCGCCAGCCCCGGTCCACATGCTGCTGACCGGCCGATCCGCAGATTGGGATCGCAGGCTGGTGATCGAGGAGGCGCCCGCTTACGGGCTGATCGATCAGCCGGTCACGATCCGGTTGCGCATCGAGGATCAGGGCAACGTGCCCCCCGAGATTGCCCGTGCCAGCGCGCGGCTGCATATCCTGATCGACGGTGAGGAGGATCGGACCCTGGACCTTCCGCCCGGCGTGTCTCTGGATCTTCCGGTGGTGCCGGGACATGCTGGACAGAATGTCGTCTCGATCACCTTCGATCCGCCGCAGGCCGAGACGCCCGAACTGACCGACAGGAACAACTCGGCGGCCATCCAGATCCAGGGCGTGCGCGACCGGCTGCGTGTGCTGTTGGTGTCGGGCGAGCCGCATGCGGGCGAACGCACCTGGCGCAACCTGCTGAAATCGGATGCAAATGTCGATCTGATCCATTTCACCATCCTTCGCCCGCCAGACAAGATGGATGCGGTTCCGGTGGACGAGATGTCGCTGATCGCCTTTCCGACCCAGGAGTTGTTCCTCGAGCGGATCCGCGATTTCGATCTTATCATCTTCGACCGCTATCGTGTGCGCGGCATTCTGATGCCGCAGTATTTCGACAATATCCGGCGCTATGTCGAAGAAGGCGGGGCGGTTCTGGTCTCGGCCGGGCCCGAGATGTCAACGGTGGAAAGTCTCAATCTTTCGCCGCTGGGAACGATCCTGCCGGGGCGCCCGACCGGGCGGATCTATGAAGAGCCGTTCTTGCCGGTATTGACCGATGACGGTCGGCGTCACCCCGTTACCGCGGGTCTGTCGGGGGCGCCTCGCGAGGGCACCGACAACCATTGGGGACGGTGGCTGCGCATGTCGCAGATCATCCCCGATCCCCGTGCGAAGGTCGTGATGACGGGAGCTGATGACCAGCCGCTTCTGATCCTGAACCGTGTCGAAAAGGGGCGGGTTGCGATGCTAACCTCGGATCAGGTGTGGCTCTGGGGCCGTGGGTTCGAGGGCGGCGGACCGCAGCTTGAGTTGCTGCGCCGCATCGCGCATTGGTCGATGAAGGAGCCCGAGCTCGAGGAAGAGGCACTGCTGGCGGATGTGGCTGCCGGGCTGACCGTCACGATCACTCGGCGGACCATGTCGCAAGAGGCCAAGCCCGTCCGGATCACCGGACCAGATGGCACGGTGACCAACCTGGAACTCGAAGATGGCGGGCCAGGGCGCTTCACTTCCCGCTGGACCGCGCCAGGTCCGGGCCTGTACCGGATGACAGACGGCGAGATTGCACGCGTTCTGGCATTGGGTCCTGCTGCGCCGCGCGAGTTCGAGGAAACAGTGGCCTCATCCGCCGTACTCGGTCCACTGGCCGAGGAGACGCGCGGGGGGGTGCTGCATCTTGCGGATGGCGTCCCGGATCTGCGCACGGTGCGAGAAGGTCGGCCTGCATATGGCAGGGGGGTCGCCCGCGACTGGATCGCGATCACTCCGCGCAACGCAGCCTCGACCTCGGGCATCACCCATCGGCCCCTGCTACCTGGCTGGGCCTGGCTCATGATGATAGCCGGGCTCGCACTTGCGGGCTGGATGGCCGAGGGCCGCGGCTGGCCCAGGCGGCAGGCCTGATGGTCGCGAAACTTGCCAAGTCCGCGCCTCGTTGCTAGGCAAGCCCAAACACTTCGAGAGGACCGATCATGGCCGCCGACGAGACCGCTTACATCCCGCCGACCGAGGTCGACCTGGCCACGATCAAGCGAATCCTGCCGCATCGCTACCCGTTCCTGCTGGTCGACAAGGTCCGAGACATCGTCCCGAACGAAAGCTGCGTCGGCGTCAAGAACGTGACCTCGAACGAACCCCATTTCGAGGGGCACTTCCCGCAGGAACCGGTGATGCCAGGCGTCCTGATCATCGAGGCGATGGCTCAGGCGGCCGCAGTTCTGGTCGGCGTCAGCCTTGATCTGGCCGACAAGGGCATGGGCACCTATTTCATGTCCATCGACAAGTGCCGCTTCCGCAACAAGGTGGTGCCGGGCGATGTGCTTGAACTGCACATGAAGACCCTTCGCGGAGGGGGCAAGGTCTGGAAATTCGAAGGCCGAGCCTTGGTCAACGGCAAGCTCGCCGCCGAGGCCGAGGTGATGGCCATGCTGAACCGTGGTGACAATGGCTGAGTCCCTGATCCATCCCTCGGCCGTGGTGGACCCTGCCGCGACGATAGGTGAAGGCTGCGAGATCGGGCCGTTTTGCGTCGTTGGCCCCGAGGTAACACTTGGCCGGGGCGTCGTGCTCAAGTCCCATGTCGTGGTGGCGGGGCACACCTCGATCGGGGATGAGACGGTCGTCTTTCCCTTTGCCTCCATTGGCGAAGTCCCGCAGGACCTTAAGTTCCGGGGCGAGAGCACACGTCTCGAAATCGGTGCACGCAACCGTATCAGGGAATATGTGACGATGAACCCCGGCACCGAGGGCGGCGGCGGTGTGACCCGTATCGGCGATGACGGGTTGTTCATGGCTGGCAGCCATGTGGCGCATGACTGCCAGATCGGCAATCAGGTGATCCTCGTGAACAATGCTTCGGTCGCGGGTCATTGCGTACTTGAAGACGATGTGATCGTCGGCGGGCTGTCGGGCGTGCATCAGTTCGTCCGGATCGGGCGTGGCGCGATGATCGGGGCGGTGACGATGGTGACCGCCGACGTGATCCCCTATGGGCTGGTCCAGGGGCCGCGTGGGCATCTGGACGGGCTGAACCTTGTCGGCCTGAAACGACGTGGCGCCTCGCGCGGGGAAATCCTTGCGCTGCGCGACATGCTCGGGCGGTTGGGACAGGGAAGTTTCCGCGACACCGCCCGCCAGATGTCCGAGGCCGAGGCCGGCCCTATGGTGCGCGAGGTGCTCGACTTCATTCTAGGTCCGTCGGACCGCAGCTTTCTGGCACCGCATTCATGAGCCGTATTGCCCTGATTGCCGGCGAGGGTCGGCTTGCTTCGGCCATCGCCTCCGCGCTGGACAATCCGCTTGCCTATGCGCTGGACCACCTGACCCCCGAGGTCGAGGCCAAGCCTTTCCGGCTTGAGCGCCTTGTGCCCTTTCTCGACGAGCTGACAGACCAGGGCGTCACGCAGGTCGTCTTTGCCGGCGCCATCCGGCGGCCCCGGATCGAACCTGACCTGTTCGATCAACGCACCATGGCGATCGTTCCGAAGATCCTGATGGGCATGCAATCGGGCGACGATGCGGCGCTGCGGGCCGTGCTCGATGTCTTCGAAGAGGCTGGGATTCACGTCGTCTCGGTCGATGAGGTCCTGCCGGATCTTGTGCCGGGTGAGGGTGTTCTGGCCGGTGAGCCAGGGTCCAGGGATCAGAAGGATGCGGCCCGCGCGGCTGCGATCGTTCGTGGTCTTGGTCCCCTGGATGTGGGGCAGGGGGCGGTCGTCGCGCAGGGGCTTTGCCTTGCGGTCGAGGCACTGCCGGGCACGCAGGCAATGCTGGAATTCGTCAAGCTCCATGCCGGGCTGAAGCCTGACCCCAATGGGGCGCGGGGGGTGCTCTTCAAGGCCCCCAAGCCCGGTCAGGACCGCCGGATCGATCTGCCGACGATCGGCCCCGATACCGTCCGTCAGGCCGCCGAAGCCGGGCTGGGTGGCATCGTCTGGGAAGCCGGCGGCGTCATACTTCTGGAACGCGAGGCGGCGATCGCGGCCGCGAACGAAGCGGGGCTGTTCCTCTGGTCCCGCGCATGACGGTCGGTCGCAGAGCGATCTGCGGCCTTCGAATGGCAGCCATCTGGGCGGGGCGATGAAGTTCTTTCTGATCGCGGGCGAACCTTCGGGGGATAATCTGGGCGGGCCGCTGATGGCGGGCCTGAAGGAACTGGACCCCGAGGCCGAATTTGTCGGTGTGGGCGGAGCCGCGATGGCCGAGGAGGGGCTGGAAAGCCTGTTCCCGATGGAAGAGCTTTCGGTCATGGGCCTTGTCGAGGTTCTTCCCAAGTATCGCCAGCTCAAGGCGCGGATCGCGCAGACCGCGCAGGCCGTGGTCGAGGCGCGGCCAGATGCGCTGATCACGATCGACAGTCCCGATTTCTGCCTGCGCGTGGCCGGGCAGGCGCGCGCAACGATGCCCGATTTGCGCACGATCCACTATGTCGCTCCCTCGGTCTGGGCTTGGCGTGCCGGTCGCGCCAAGAAGATGGCCAAGGTGATCGATCATGTCATGGCAATACTTCCTTTCGAACCACCCTACATGCACGCTGCGGGGATGAGCTGCGATTTCGTGGGACATCCGATAGCTGTAGCCCCCGTGGCGAGTCGTGACGAAGGAAACGAGTTCCGCAAGGCCAACGGCATCGACGAGAAAGCACCCTTGATCCTTTGCCTGCCCGGCTCGCGCAAAGGCGAGGTCGCAAGGCTTGGTCCGCGCTTCGACGAGGCACTGATGCAGCTTCGCGACCGTGTCCCGGAAATCCGTGTGGTGATCCCGACGGTGAAGGGGGTTGCGGGGCTCGTGCGGGACATGACGAAGCGCTGGCCAACGGCCCCGGTCGTCGTCGAGGTGGCAAGCGAACGTCGCGCCGCCTTCGCGGCGGCCGATCTCGCGCTGGCCGCTTCGGGCACGGTCAGCCTCGATCTGGCAGCGAATGACGTTCCGATGGTCATTGGCTATGATGTCGCGCCCATCAGCCGTGCGATCATCAGCCTGCTGCTCAAGACCGACACGGTCACGCTTGTCAATCTGGTCAGCGAGACGCGGACCGTGCCCGAATTCCTTGGTCGCAAATGCCAGCCTGGTCCGATGTCTCGGGCGCTTTACGACATCCTTGAGGACCCGAAGGCCCGCGCCGAACAGCATTCCGCGATGAGTCTCACGATGGAGCGCCTGGGGCGCGGCGGCGAGGCACCGGGCCTGCGCGCCGCGCGCTCCGTCATGGCCGCGCTCAGTTCTGGGCGGCGACCACGATGATCTCGACCTTATAGTCGGGGGTGGCCAGCGCCGATTCTCCGGTCGCACGGGCGGGCGCGTGACCCGCCGGCACCCATGCGTCCCAGACGGCGTTCATTTCCGCGAAATCGGCCATGTCGGCCATCCAGATCTGGGCCGACAGAATGCGGGTCTTGTCCGAGCCACATTCGGCGAGCAGGCGGTCGACCTGGGCGAGGACCACTTTCGTCTGGTCGGTGACGCTTTCACCCGGATTGCCGACCTGACCTGCCAGGTAGATGATGCCGTTGTGGATGACGGCTTGGCTCATGCGGGCGCCGGTCTCGAGGCGTTTGATCTCGGACATGGGATTCCTTTCGGTTTGTTCCGGAGGCGGAAGGGCCGCCGGATGAACAGCGACGTCATGCCAAAGCCTGAGGCGGCGTTCAATGGCTGAGCGGCAAGCATCCGGAACCCAAGTTCGGCAAAGCGAAAAAACGGCGTCCGACAGTGGGGGCTGTCGGACGCCGGGCTTGTCATAAGGGGACTGCGGATGGGACTATGCCTGCAAGTTACTACAGGACCATGACAGGGGCTGCCGGGCGGGAGGATCAAGGTCCCTGACGACGCGCATGTAGAGCAGCCTCGTCGCTCACCGTGCCCCGTTGTCGTCGGCTGATCCCGTATTCAATCTGTCCATTGCGATCACCCTGTCCGCTTCGTCTAGCCGCCGGGATGGCATAACGGTGACGCAGTTCAAAGCTCTGTATGAGCGGGATAAAACTGAAACTGATCGGGATGAGATGGTGCTGCGAGAGAGGATTGAACTCTCGACCTCTCCCTTACCAAGGGAGTGCTCTACCACTGAGCTACCGCAGCGCCGGTGGAGGGGCGTTTAGACCGACTACCGGGGGCGCGCAAGGGGGGAATTTCGAAAAAATCGCATTTTGTGCCTCGGCCCTCGTTGGCGCCGCGCTGGACGCAAGCCCGCGTAGCGGGTAACAGAAGCGAATGACGAAGGGACCCCGAAAACCGTCCGCCGCCGAGGATCGCGAGGCGCGACTGAAAGCCGCTCTGCGGGCAAATCTGGCGCGCCGCAAGGCGCAGGGCCGGGCGCGCGCGGTGCCGGTGCAAGAGGACCTCCCCAAGAACGAGCAGGACGGGCCTGAGACCCGGTCGCATGGCCGGTCGCCCGAGAACGAGGAATAGATGGATCAGATCATCGTTAGGGGGAATGGGCCGCTCAAGGGCGAGATCCCGATCGCCGGCGCCAAGAATGCTTGCCTGACGCTCATGCCCGCGACGCTGCTGACCGATCAGCCGCTGACGCTGACCAATGCCCCGCGGCTTTCCGATATCCGGACCATGACGGAGCTGCTCCAGTCGCTGGGCGCCGAGGTTGCGAGCTTGCAGGAAGGCCAGGTCCTGGCGCTTTCGAGCCATGACCTGAACAATCATACCGCCGACTACGATATTGTGCGCAAGATGCGGGCCTCGATTCTCGTGCTGGGTCCGATGCTCGCACGCGACGGCCATGCCATCGTGTCGCTTCCGGGCGGCTGCGCCATCGGGGCGCGGCCGGTCGACCTGCATCTGCGTGCGTTGGAGGCGATGGGTGCCGACCTGGACCTGCGTGAGGGCTATGTCCATGCCAAGGCGCCCGCTGGAGGTCTCAAGGGAGCCGTCATCGATTTTCCGATCGTGTCGGTGGGCGCGACGGAAAACGCGCTGATGGCGGCGACGCTCGCCCGTGGCACGACGGTCATCAAGAACGCGGCGCGAGAGCCCGAGATCGTCGATCTGGCACAATGCCTGCGGCGAATGGGTGCCCATATCGAGGGCGAGGGGACCTCGACCATCACGGTGGAAGGCGTCAAAACCCTGGGCGGTGCGACCCATCCGGTGGTGACTGACCGGATCGAACTGGGCACCTATATGCTGGCACCGGCGATCTGCGGCGGCGAGGTGGAGTGCCTTGGCGGTCGGATCGACCTTGTTGCGGCCTTCTGCGAAAAGCTCGACGAGGCCGGAATCGACGTCACCGAAACCGATCGCGGACTGAAAGTGGCGCGCAAGAACGGCCGCGTGCGTGCAGTCGATGTCGTGACCGAGCCTTTCCCGGGTTTTCCGACCGATCTTCAGGCGCAGATGATGGCGCTGCTCTGCACTGCCGAAGGGACTTCGGTTCTGGAGGAAAAGATCTTCGAGAACCGCTTCATGCACGCCCCCGAGCTGATCCGCATGGGGGCCCGGATCGAGGTTCAGGGCGGGCATGCCACGGTCCATGGCATCAGCAAGCTGCGCGGCGCCCCGGTCATGGCGACCGATCTTCGCGCCTCGGTCAGTCTTATCCTTGCAGGCCTTGCCGCCGAGGGTGAAACAGTCGTCAGCCGGGTCTATCATCTGGATCGCGGCTACGAGAAGGTCGTGCGCAAGCTGCGTGGAGTAGGCGCCGATATCGAACGCATCAAGGGAGCTTCCAGCGATGAGTGACGCACGTTTCACCGATGTCGATCCTGCACCACTTTCCCTTGCGGCGGCAGATGCCGAAGACCTGACGGTGATCTCGGCGCTGGTTCAGGACTCGATCCTGCCGGTCACCGAGATTTCCTATGACATGCGGCATCGCCAACTGGCCCTGTTGCTGAACAGGTTTCGCTGGGAGGATGCCGATCACGCCCGCCGCGAAGAGCGTCCCTATGAACGCGTCCGTGCCGTTTTGCTGATTTCCGATGTCCAGCGTGTCCTGTCGGACGGAATCGATCGCAACGACATCGACCTGATACTCGAGCTTCTGGCAATGAAATGGGAAGCCGGAGAAGATGGGACCGGTCGGCTTCTGCTTGAATTCGCTGGGGACGGTACACTTGCGGTCGAGGCCGAATGCCTCAATGTCGAGCTGCGCGACGTGACGCGCCCCTATATCGCACCGTCCCGCCGGTTACCCGAGCATTCCGACGACTGAAAGATCCGGCGATCATCCGATCCCGCACCAGCAGTCGGACCGGTGCTTTGCACCGGCCGACATCGCGGCTTGAGCCATGTTCGAGCTGCCGTTAACAAGGTCCAATATCGCGAGCGTGACCATGCCGACCCATCTGACGACCTCCCAATCCGATTTCGAGCAGCGCTTCGCCGAGGTCCTGTCGATGAAGCGCGAGGACGCGGCGGATGTGAATGACGCGGTCGCGTCGATCATCGCCGATGTCCGCGAACGCGGGGACGAGGCGCTGGTTGATCTCACGGGGCGCTTCGACCGGCTCACGCTCGATGCGGATGGCCTTGCCTTTTCAAGTGAAGAAATCGCGGAGCACGTCGCCAAGGTCTCGGCCGAAGATCGCGCCGCGCTGACCATGGCGGCGAATCGTATCCGTGCCTATCACGCGCGACAGATGCCAGACGACGTGCAATGGACCGATCCCGAGGGCGCGACGCTGGGCTGGCGCTGGACGCCGGTCTCGGCAGCCGGGCTTTACGTTCCGGGCGGCCAGGCGAGCTATCCGTCTTCGGTTCTCATGAACGCCATTCCGGCGCGTGTGGCCGGGGTCGAGCGACTGGTGATCTGCGTGCCGACGCCGGACGGGGTGGTCAACCCGCTGGTGCTGCTTGCGGCGGAACTGGCCGGGGTCGACGAAATCTATCGAATCGGCGGCGCTCAGGCCGTGGCGGCAATGGCCTATGGCACGGAAACGATCCGACCGGTCGACAAGATCACGGGGCCTGGAAATGCCTATGTCGCCGCAGCCAAGCGGCAGGTCTTCGGACGTGTCGGCATCGACATGATCGCAGGCCCTTCGGAAGTGCTCATCATTGCCGAAGGTGAACAAAATCCCGAATGGCTGGCGCTGGACCTTCTGGCACAGGCCGAACATGATGCCGATGCGCAGTCCATCCTGATCACGCCGGACGCCGCGCTTGCCGAAGCGGTGGTTGCCGAGGTCGAGAGGCTTCTTCCGACCCTGCCTCGTGCGGCGGTCGCAGGGGCGAGCTGGCGCGACTACGGCACCGTCATCGTGACCCGAGATCTGGACGAGGCGGCGGCGCTTTCCGACCGCGTTGCCCCCGAACATCTGGAACTTTGTGTCGACGAACCCGAGGCCCTGGCGGAAAAGACCCGCCATGCCGGGGCGATCTTTTTGGGCGGCTGGACACCCGAGGCCGTGGGCGACTATGTGAGCGGCCCGAACCATGTGCTGCCGACCGCGCGATCTGCGCGCTTCTCTTCCGGCCTTTCTGCGCTGGACTTCCTCAAACGCACGACGTTGGCGCGCCTGACGCCCGAGGCTCTGGGGGCAATCGGTCCATCTGCGGTGCGTCTCGCCGCCTCCGAGGGGCTTTCCGCGCATGGCCTCTCGGTCGCGTCACGGCTTCGTTCGCTGAACGGAGAGAAGGAATGACCGGTAAAGCAGGGCGCCTCTGTCGGATCGATATCGACGACAGTGCTCTGCCGCCTCCCTCCGCCGAAATGGAACAGGATCGCCGGGTCGCGGTCTTCGACCTGCTCGAGGAAAACTGCTTCACTCTGCCGGGCAGGGAGGGGAAGGATGCCCCCCCCGGTCCCTACGCGCTTCTGCTCGCGGTGCGCGAGCGTCGGCTGGTCTTCGACATCTCCAGCGAGGCCGGCGAAAGGATCGTCGAGTTCCACCTTTCGCTCGGTCCGTTCCGGCAGACGGTCAAGGATTATTTCCAGATCTGCGCGAGCTATTTCGATGCCGTGAAACGCCTGCCGCCCGCCCAGATCGAGGCAATCGACATGGCCCGGCGCGGTATCCACAATGAAGGCGCGCGCACCCTGAAAGAGCGGCTTGAAGGCAAGGCGGTGATCGACATCGACACCGCCCGCAGGCTTTTCACCCTGATCTGCGCCCTGATTCCGGAGTAAATGGTGGTCGAGCAGATCCCACATTCGGTACTTTTCTGCTGCGACCACAACGCGATCCGGTCCCCCATGGCAGAGGGCATGATGAAAAGCTACTACGGCCGCAGGGCCTATGTGCAGTCCGCGGGCGTCAAGAACGACATGGAAGTGGACGGTTTCGCGATCGCCGTATGCCAGGAAATCGGCATCGAGATTTCCCAGCATCGCGCACGTTCATTCGACGAGATGAAGGCCTGGGGCGACGATCTGGGCAGCTTTGATCTGGTGGTGGCGCTGTCCCCTGCGAGCCAGCGCCAGGCGCTGGAGCTGACGCGGGTGTCCCATCTTGAGGTGGAATACTGGCCGATCATGGACCCGACCGGACTGGCGGAAGGGCGCGAGGCAAGGCTCGCGCTTTATCGTCAGATCCGCGACCAGATCCGGGATCGGATGATCGCGCGTTTCGGCCCCCCGCTTGAACCGCAAAAGTAGGGCTAGAGGTCAGACGACCACCGCCGCGCCTTCGGTCGCCGGCCCGACATGGGCGCGGAAAGCGCTAAACAGCTCGCGTCCCATACCCTCGGACGAAGGGGTGAAGTCGTGGCTGGCGGCCGGGCGTTTCAGGAAGTCGGGTGCAAGGCATTCGAGCGTGCCGCTGCCTGCGTCCAGACGAAGGATGTCGCCATCCTGCACCCGCGCCAACGGGCCCCCGTCCGCTGCTTCGGGCGAAATATGGATCGCAGCCGGAACCTTGCCCGAGGCGCCCGACATGCGGCCATCGGTGACCAGCGCTACGCGCAGCCCGCGATCCTGAAGCACCGCAAGGGTCGGCGTGAGAGAGTGCAGTTCGGGCATGCCATTCGCGCGAGGCCCCTGGAAGCGGACGACAACGATCGTATCCTCGGTGAACTCGCCCCGCTTGAAGGCGGCCTTGACCTCTTCCTGATCGGAAAAGACCCGGGCAGGGGCTTCGATCAGGTGACGCTCGGGCGCCACGGCCGACACCTTGATGACCCCGCGACCCAGATTGCCTTCCAGCTGTTTCAATCCGCCGGTCGGGGCGAAGGCATCCGCCACCGGCCGCAGGATCTTGTCATTGAGCGATGAGCGCGCTCCTTCGACCCAATGCACCTGACCATCGCGAAGCTGCGGCTCTTGCGCGTAAAGGTCGAGCCCGCCGCCCGCGATGGTTTTCACGTCGGCATGCAGCAGACCGGCCTTGACGAGCTGGCCGATCATGAACCCCAGACCGCCCGCGGCGTGGAAATGGTTCACGTCCGCCAGCCCGTTCGGATAGACCCGCGCCATCAGGGGAACGCATTCGGAAAGATCGTGGAAATCCTCGATGTCGAGCACGATCCCGGCGGCCCGCGCCATGGCGGGCAGGTGGATGATGAGGTTGGTCGATCCGCCGGTGGCCATGAGCCCGACCATGCCGTTGACAAAGGCGCGTTCGTCCAGAACTTCGCCCGCTGGCAAGTAGTCGTTGCCCAGCCGGGTGATCGCGGCGGCGCGTTGAACCGCGACGGAGGTCAGCGCCTCGCGCAGCGGCGTGTTGGGGTTCACGAAGCTTGACCCCGGCAGGTGAAGGCCCATGAATTCCATGAGCATCTGGTTCGAATTCGCCGTGCCGTAGAATGTGCAGGTGCCGGGGCTGTGGTAGCTGGCCATCTCGGCGGCCATCAGGGCATCGCGGTCAACCTCGCCGGCGGCAAATTGCTGGCGAACCTTCGATTTCTCGTCATTGGGCAGGCCCGAGGGCATTGGCCCCGCCGGCACGAAGACTGCCGGGATGTGACCGAAGGTCGCGGCGGCCATCACGAGACCCGGGACGATCTTGTCGCAGACCCCAAGGTACAGCGCTGCATCGAACGTGTCATGCGAAAGCGCGACGCCCGAGGCGAGCGCAATCACGTCGCGCGAGAAAAGCGAAAGCTCCATGCCCGCGCGACCCTGCGTGACGCCATCGCACATGGCGGGTACGCCGCCCGCCACCTGGGCGGTCGCACCCGACGCATGGGCGGCGCGACGAATGAGGTCGGGATAGCGCTCATAGGGTTGATGCGCCGAAAGCATGTCGTTGTATGCAGTGATGATTCCGATATTCGGCTTGCGCGATGCCGCTAGGTCTTGCTTGTCAGGCATGGCCGCATAGGCGTGGGCCTGATTGCCACAAGACAGATGCGCGCGACGCGGGCCTTCCTCGGCGGCGCGGGCGATCTTGGCCTCATAGGCGGATCGGGTTCGCGCCGAGCGTTCGCGGATGCGGTCTGTCACTCGGTCGACGGTAGCGTGCAGGGTCATGGCTGGCGTCCTCCTGGATCGAGATATAGAACGTTAGCGTTAACGCTTCAACCGCGTCAGACTTGCTCCTTTCCTGGAGCCATGGCAATCCTGCGTGGTTTCAACGAGGCCCATCATGACCGCTGATCTGCCCATCATCCGGCTGCGTCCCAAGTCCAAGCCCCAGGCGATCCGTCACGGTTTCCCCTGGGTCTTTGCTGACGAACTGGTGACCGACCGCCGAACCCGTACGATTGCCGCCGGTAGCTTTGCCATCCTCGAGGATGCCGAACGCCGCCCCTTGGGGCTCGTCACGGTGAACCCGAATTCCAAGATCATCGCCCGGATGATGGACCCTGACCCCGAAGTGCGTATCACGCGCGACTGGATCGCGGTGCGGCTGTCACGCGCGCTTGAGATGCGTGAACGGCTTTTCGACAAGCCCTTCTATCGGCTGATCCATGCCGAGGCCGACGGGCTGCCCGGCACGATCATCGACCGATTCGGCGACGCGGCCGTGATCCAGCCGAATGCCGCCTGGGCCGATACGATGGTTGATGATCTTGCCGCTGCCCTGCGCGACGTGACCGGTGTTTCGACCGTCATCCTGAACGGGCAGGGCCGCGCCCGCTCGCTCGAGGGTTTGCCGGAGCGAACCGAGATCCTGTCTGGTGCTGTCAACGGTCCGGTTGAGGTGTCGATGAATGGCGCGATCTATCTGGCCGACCTGATGCAGGGGCAAAAGACCGGTCTGTTTTACGACCAGCGTCCGAACCATGCTTTCGGACAGCGGCTCGCCAAGGGCGCGCGCGTGCTCGATGTCTTTTCCCATGTCGGCGGCTTCGGGCTTGCAGCCCTGGCAGCTGGAGCGGAAAGCGCGACCTGCGTCGACGGGTCCGCGGCGGCGCTGGAGCTTGCGCGTGGCGGGGCCAGGGCGATGGGTGCCGAGGCCCGTCTGACCACACGTCAGGGCGATGCCTTTCAGCAGATGGAGGCGCTGGCCGAGGAAGGCGCCCAATTTGACGTGGTCATCTGCGACCCGCCAGCCTTCGCGCCGTCGAAACAGGCCCTGGAAGCCGGCCTGCGCGCCTATGAGCGTGTGGCGAAACTTGCCGCGCCGCTGGTCGCGCCGGGCGGGTATCTGGGGCTCTGTTCCTGCAGTCACGCAGCCGACCTGAGCAATTTCCGCAATGCCAGTTCGCGCGGAATCGGGCGCGGCGGCCGGCGGATGCAGCTTCTTCACACGGGGCAGGCGGGCCCGGACCATCCGACATTGCCGCAACTGGCAGAGACGGGCTATCTCAAAGCGCTCTTCTTCCGGCTCGACGGATGAAGGCCGTTCTGGACGCCTGCGTCCTTTATCCTACGGTCCTGAGAGAGATCTTGGCTGATGCGGCGGGGGCGGGCCTGTACCACCCCTTCTGGTCACCCCGTATCCTCGACGAATGGCGCCATGCCGCCGAACGGCAGGGGCTTTCGGCGGGCGTCGAGATTGCGCTTTTGCGCGACAGGTTTCCCGGGTCCGCGGTTCAGCCTTCGGGCGGCGCCGAAGGGCTTGACCTGCCGGATGCGGCCGACCGTCATGTCGTCGAGGCGGCGCTTGCGGCCGGGGCTGAGCTGATCGTCACCGCCAATTTGCGCGATTTCCCGCGCGGCGCGCTTGCCGCCGTGGGATTGCGGGCTGTTCATCCTGATGAGTTCCTTCGCGATCTTTTCCTGTCGAACCCCGATCCGGTGCTGGCTGCAATCGAGGCATCCCAGACGCGTGCCGGACTTGTGGGCGGAGAAATGTCTCGCAAGGAGTTGATGCGCCGTGCAAGGTTGCCCCGTCTTGCCAAGGCGGTGGAACGGCTGGCAGGGTCCGATGTTGCAGTGCAGCATGGACCGAGCAAATCTTCGGCCAGATGAGACAGGGTTGATGTTAACGCTAACAGACGGTAATCCGAAGCCGAGAGATGGGGAGGGACAGATGGTTTCGCGCATCATTCCGGTGGATGAGTTTGACCTGGTGGTCTTCGGCGCAACGGGCGATCTGGCGCATCGCAAGATCCTGCCCGGACTTTACCGGCGCTACGTCGCCGGGCAGATCCCCAGTTCGGCCCAGATCATCGGAGCGGCGCGGACCAAGCAGGATGACGAATCCTTCCGGGCCGAGGCCAGGGCGGCGATCGTGGAATTCGCTGGCAAGGGCGTTGATCTGCCCCAGCTTGACGATTTCCTGAACCACTTGCGCTACGTCGCGATCGATGCACGCGGAACCGAAGGCTGGGACGATCTCAAGTCGCTGATCCGTCCGGGTGTGGTGCATGCATTCTACTTCTCGGTCGCGCCCGCGCTTTTTGGAGACATAGCAAAGCGGCTGGCCGACCATGGCATCGCCGATGCCAGCAGCCGCATCGTCGTGGAAAAGCCCTTTGGCCGTGATCTGGCAACCGCGCGTGAACTGAACGCGACCTTGGCTCGGCATTTCGCGGAAAACCAGATCTATCGGATCGACCATTACCTGGGCAAGGAGACGGTCCAGAACCTGATGGCCGTGCGCTTCGCCAATATGCTCTTCGAGCCGCTCTGGAACGCGCAATATGTCGATCACGTCCAGATCACCGTGGCCGAGACCGTCGGCGTCGGGGGGCGCGGCGAATATTACGACCATTCCGGCGCCATTCGGGACATGGTGCAGAACCACATGATGCAGCTTCTGTGCCTGATCGCGATGGAGCCGCCCTATCACTTCGACCCAGACGCGGTGCGGGACGAAAAGCTGAAGGTCATCCGCGCGCTTGAGCCTCTGTCCAGCGGCGATATCGTGCGCGGCCAGTATCGTGACGGTCCGGATGGATCGGATTATCTGCGCGATGTCGACAATCCCGAATCGCGGACCGAAAGCTATGTCGCGCTCAAGGTGAACATCGCGAACTGGCGCTGGACCGGCACGCCATTTTACCTGCGAACCGGCAAGAAGCTGCGCGCCCGCACAAGCGAAATCGTCGTCACTTTCAAGGCACCGCCGCATTCGATCTTCGACGAGGCCGAGGGGCCGCGATCGAACCAGCTTGTCATCAAGCTGCAACCGAATGAAGGCATGGACCTGACCGTGATGATCAAAGAGCCGGGGCCGGGCGGCATGCGGCTGGTGCAGGTGCCGCTGGACATGAGCTTCGCCGACGCGCTTGGCGCGAACGGGACGGACATGCCAGACGCCTATGAACGTCTCATCATGGACGTGATCCGTGGCAACCAGACGCTGTTCATGCGGGGCGACGAGGTCGAATCGGCCTGGGCCTGGACCGATCCCATCATCGCCGAATGGGAGGCTGGATCGAAACGCCCCGAGCCGTATGATGCAGGTTCAAGCGGTCCCGAGGAGGCGCTGCGCCTCTTGCACCGCGACAATCGCCGCTGGAGGGAGATCAGGCCGTGACCCTTGAGTTCGTCGAATACCCGGATCGGGAAATGCTGGCTCTTTCCCTTGCTGACAAGATCGCAGGTCAGCTGTCGCAACAGCTCCGCACCAGCGAACAGGCCAGTCTTTGCGTGCCGGGTGGAACCACACCCGGGCCGGTTTTCGACACCCTGTCCGGAACCGAGATCGACTGGTCGCGCGTGACGGTCTTCCTGAATGACGAACGCTGGGTGAATGGCGACCATACGCGTTCGAACAGCCGCCTGCTGCGCCGCCACCTGCTGACGGGCAAGGCCGCAGTGGCGCGCTATATCGACCTCTACACCGGGGAGGCCGAACCCGAAGCCGCGACAGCCGCCTTGAGCGAGGCGATAGCTCCGCAGCTTCCCATAACCGTTCTGCTTCTGGGAATGGGCGTTGACATGCACACGGCCAGCCTGTTTCCGGGGGCGGCCGAAACGGCTCTGGCGCTTGCCCCGGATGCGCCAGGGGTGATGGCGGTGCGCAGCGTCAAGGACGAGCCACGGATCACGCTCACGGCTCCCGTCCTCCAAAAGGCGATCCATACCCACCTGATGATAACCGGCGCGGATAAGCGCGAGGCGCTGGAACGTGCGCAATCGCTAGATCCGAAGGTTGCACCGATCCGCGCTTTCCTGGGCGATATTTGCGTGCATTGGGCAGAGTGATTTGACATGACCGAGATATGGAAGCGGCTGGGCGATTATCGCGACGCGCAGGGAGATCTGCGCATTTCGGACTTATTCGCGAGCAATGCCAAACGGGCCGAGGATTGCGTGACATCGGCGGACGGAATGGTGTTCGACTGGTCGAAGACCACGATCGACGCCGGAGCGATCGAGCTGCTTCTCGAACTGGCGGCTCCTGTCGCCCTGCGCCGGGACGCGATGTTCTCGGGCGAGCGCATCAACGAAACCGAGGATCGCGCAGTTCTGCATACGGCGCTGCGCAATCTTGAAGGCAGCGTGATCGTCGAAGGCCAGGATGTCATGCCGATGGTGCGCGAGACGCATCGCCGGATGTCCGACTTTGCGCGCGCCGTCCGCGATGGCGGCTTTGTCGGGCAGGGCGGGCGGATCACCGATGTCGTCAATATCGGGATCGGCGGCTCAGATCTGGGGCCGGCCATGGCGACGCGCGCGCTGTCCCCCTGGCATGACGGGCCGCGCGTTCATTTCGTTTCGAACGTGGATGGCGCCGATATCGCGGATACGCTCAAGGGGCTCGACCCCGCGACCACGCTCATCATCGTCGCCTCGAAAACCTTCACGACGATCGAGACGATGACCAACGCCGAGACCGCGCGGAACTGGATGACAGGCGCGGTGACCGCGCCGGCCATGCAATTCGCGGCGCTCAGTTCGGCATCGGGCAAGACCGCCGAATGGGGGATCGACCCCGAGCGGGTCTTCGGCTTCGAAGACTGGGTCGGTGGGCGTTATTCGATGTGGGGGCCGATTGGCCTGTCGCTGATGATCGCGATCGGTCCCGAGGCATTTGACCGCTTCCTGGCTGGAGCGCTGGCCATGGACCGGCATTTCCGGTCCGCACCGGATGCCGAGAACCTGCCGGTGATGTTGGCGCTTGTGGGGATATGGCATAACCAGATCTGCGGCTACGGGACCCGTGCCGTGCTGCCCTATGACAACCGACTGGCCCGGCTTCCTGCCTATCTGCAGCAACTCGAGATGGAATCGAACGGCAAGAGCGTTGCGATGGACGGCAGCGATCTCGAAATCGTTTCGGGCCCCGTCATCTGGGGTGAACCTGGAACAAACGGTCAGCACGCCTTCTACCAGTTGATCCATCAGGGCACGCAGATCATCCCCTGCGAATTCATGTTGGCCGCACGCGGGCATGAACCCGAACTGGCGCATCATCACCTTCTGCTGGCTGCGAATTGCCTGGCCCAATCCGAGGCGCTGATGCGCGGTCGTTCGCTGGACGAGGCGCGGGCCCTCATGCGTGCCAAGGGGCTGGAAGGGGCAGAGTTGGAACGTCAGGCCCGTCACCGCGTCTTTCCGGGCAACCGACCCTCGACGACGCTTTTGTTCCCCGAGCTTTCGCCCTTTACCCTGGGACAGATCGTGGCGCTTTACGAACACCGGGTCTTCGTCGAAGGTGTGATCCTGGGCATAAACAGCTTCGATCAATGGGGTGTCGAACTCGGCAAGGAGCTTGCCCTGAAGGTCGCGCCGCTTCTCGAAGGCAAGTCCGCCCCCGGCCACGATCCCTCGACCGAGCATCTGGCGAAGCTCGTTCTTCAAATGCGCTCCTGAAGCGGCCGCCCCATTCACCATTGCAACGTGAACCTGCCTCCTCCTAGTCTCTCGCGAGGCAAAGGAGGAGGAAGACAGAGCATGTCCGAGAATTGGGGTTTTGATACGGCCGCCATCCATGCCGGGGCAATGCCGGACCCGGCGACCGGGGCCCGGCAGGTTCCGATCTATCAGACGACAGCCTATGTATTTCAGGATGCGGCCCACGCCGCGCGGCTCTTCGGGCTGCAGGAAGTGGGTTACATCTATTCGCGGCTGACCAACCCGACGGTTTCGGCACTGCAGTCGCGCATCGCCGCGCTTGAGGGCGGGGCCGGCGCAGTCTGCTGTTCGTCCGGGCATGCCGCACAGATCATGGCGCTGTTTCCGCTCATGGGTCCGGGCAGGAATGTAGTCGCCTCGACAAGGCTTTACGGCGGAACGGTTACGCAATTCAGCCAGACCATCAAGCGCTTTGGCTGGAGCGCGAAATTCGTCGATCTCGACGATCTGGAGGCGCTTCGAGCGGCGGTCGACGAGGACACCCGTGCGATCTTCTGCGAATCGATCAGCAATCCAGGCGGATATGTCACGGACATTCCCGCGGTTGCCGCGATCGCGGATGAATTGGGCGTGCCGCTGATCGTCGACAACACGCTTGCCACGCCCTGGCTATGCCGCCCGATCGAGATGGGGGCGACGCTCGTTGTCCACAGCCTGACGAAATACATGACAGGCAATGGCACTGTGACGGGCGGTGTCGTGATCGATTCCGGCAAGTTCGACTGGACGGCATCGGGCAAATTCCCCAGCCTCTCGGAACCGGAACCCGCGTATCACGGGCTGAAGTTCCATGAGACCTTCGGCAATCTGGCGTTCACGTTTCACGGCATCGCGATCGGATTGCGCGACCTGGGGATGACCATGAACCCGCAGGCCGCGCATTACACATTGCTTGGGATCGAGACGCTTGGCTTGCGCATGCCCAGACATGTCGAGAACGCGCAGAAGGTCGCGGAATGGCTGGAAAAAGATCCGCGGATTTCCTCGGTGACCTATGCGGGCCTGCAATCCTCGCCCTGGAATGGAACCGCGCGGCGGGTCTATCCCAAGGGGGCGGGTGCGCTTTTCACCTTCTCGATCAAGGGAGGATACGACGCGGCCGTCAAGCTTGTCGATCATCTCAAGCTTTTCAGCCACGTCGCCAACCTGGGGGATTCGCGTTCGCTCGTGATCCATTCGGCTTCGACGACGCATAGTCAGCTTACCGATGAGCAGAAGATCGCGGCGGGGGCAGGGCCCGATGTGGTCCGCCTGTCGATCGGGATCGAGGACCCGGAAGACCTCATCTCGGACCTGGATCAGGCGCTTGCGGCCGCAACCGCCTGATCCGCTATCAGGATGGCAGGGGACATAAACCCTGCAATCGCAATATCAGTTCTGGGGCGCGGGGACCGGTGCTGGTTCTTCCGGCACATCATCCGGTGCATTTGCGGGCAGCAGTTCGAAGATCGCCGTGACCTGAGCGGTAACTTCCAGCTCTCCCGCAGCGATCGGGACGGGGCTGTCGCCCTTTGCCTCTGCGCGCATCGCCATCATTGGACGCGGGCCTTCCGCGATGGGACTGTCCGACAGTGCGCGCAGGTTGCCAAGCTTCATCCCGGCCGCTTGCGCCATGAGTTCGGCACGGTGCCGCGCATCGGCGACCGCCTCGGCACGCGCCTTGTCCTGCGCCTCGGCCATATCCTCGCGACCGAAGCTAATTCCGCTGATCTCATTCGCGCCGGTCGACACCAGCTTGTCGAGGATGCCGCCCAAGCCGGCGAGATCGCGCACCCGCACATGCACGGTGTTCTGCGCGACATAGCCCACCATTTTCGGCGGCTGGCCGTTATTGTATTCCATCCGCGGCGAAAGGTTCAGCCCGGCCGTCTGGATGTCGCGATCCTCGATACCTTCGGCCTTCAGCGCCTCAAGAACGGCCTGCTGCTGGGTCGAGTTCTGGGTCATCGCCTCGGCCGCAGTTTCTGCCTCTGTGCTGACGCCAAGCGTGATCCGGGCCATGTCTGGCTGGGCGCTGGAGCTGCCCTGACCGGTGACCGTCAGCATCGCGGCGTGATGGCCTTTGCCGTGATGTCCCATGCGGGCGGGCGGCGGCGTGTCGCCGGGCGCGGGTGACTGCGCGACGGCGGCACCGCCGGCCAGGATGGCCAGCGAGGCAGCGGCCAGAAACGGGCGCAGATGGGACATGGGTGTTCACTCCTTGGTGCGGCGCAAGGCATTGAAGCCATGCGCAGTTGTGGTCGAGCACATATAACCATGAAGCATGGTCGCAGATTCCTCACAAAGAGTTGTGCCGCTTTTCACGGAGATCGATCTGCGGTAGTTCATTCAATAGACTTAGAACTCGCGCCACGGCGCCCGGACCTGCAAGGCAAAGCCTATCCATGTCGCTTGATTCCCTTATCGAATATGGTCTGTCGTTCAGTGAGGACGCAGTCCATCTGCAGCATCGCGAGGCTGCTTCCGACCAGGGCAAGGGACAACGCCGACCGGCCTGGCGACATCTGGGTTCTGTCGACTTCGACGAGCCCACGTTCCGCGAGGACCTGATCCAACTGCGGATGATGGCGACGGGGGGTGATGCAGACCTGCCGCTGACGGTCACGCTGGTCATTCCCGATGATCAGATTCTTTACACCACGCTGACCATCGAACCCTCGGGGGATCGCGAGCGCGCGGTCGGGCGTGCGCTGGATGGGTTGACGCCATATGCCATCGAAGAGCTGGCATTCGATTGGGTTGGTTCGGGCGACAGCGTCCGCGTCGCGGCCGTCGCGCGGCAGACCCTGCGCGAGGCCCGCGATTTCGCGGCGGAATACGGGTTCGATGGCTCCGGATTCTGCGCAGATCCCGATGCGGCCCAGTTTCCCGGAGAGCCAGGTTTCGTGCTCGAACAGCCCCAGCGCATGCGGCCGACCATCGATCCGGCGCTGGCGGGTGTGACGGCCGCAGCGATCATGATCGCCGATGAAACCACGTCCGCGACCGAGGCGGCGACCGATCCTTCGGGGTCCGTAGTGAACGTTCCGGCCTTCGCCAAGGGCAAGGGCGTGGAAAGCGACAGCGCCACCGAGGAGACGGATCATCAGCAGGGCGAGCCGTCCGCCCACGAGGACCTGGGCGCCAAGGCCGCGGAGTTCGATTTGCCGGCAGATGCGACAGGCGCCTCAGCGCAAGATGCTCAGGCCGAGGTGCCCGATCTGACTGCCCGGTCTTCGTCCAGCGAAAAGCCCGCCGACGCAAAGCCGATACCGTCGATCATCCGGCATGGACCGGCAAGCTCCGAAACGCGCAAACCCGGCATCAACCCGCGGGCCGAAGCGGTGATGCGCCGTGCGGCCGAGGCAAGACAGAGCCGGAACAGCGGCGAAGCAGCACAGCCGAAGGCACCCACCGCGCCCCGACGACAGGCGCCCGGCCATCGGGGCGGGCTGGGTCGGCTGGCAGTCATGCTGGCGGGGTTGATCCTCGGGCTCGTGCTGATCGGTGCCTATATTCTGCGCGATGAGGTGCCGGCCCAGATTTCGGCCCCTCCGGAAGAACCCGAGATCACGGGCGCTGCCGAGCCGTCCGATCCACCAGTTGGCGATACCGCCTCTGTGTCCGGGCGGGCTCAGGACGAGGGTCGGCAAGCTCCCAACGCTTTCGTGGCGTCCGAGATCGAGGCAGAGCCGATCGAGCCTGGTCCTGCCGGAATTGCGGTTGCTGCCGGCCCAGCTGGGGAGGGATCCCGCGAGCCTTCGCCGGCCGCGCCTGCGCCTGAACCCGTCGTTGCGGTGGAGGCCGAAACGGGGCTTGGGGAACTCGAGCTGCCGCCGCTCGGCTTCGGGGACAGACCGTTGCCCGAGCAGCGCGCAATCCTCAGGGCCGCCGCTGCAGTCGCCGCGGCCGTCGTCCCCCCGGCCCGCGTCACCGCGACGCCCGAACCGGTCGCCCCGTCCCCCGCAACGGCCGCCGCGAACGCGGCGCCCGCTGCGGCGCCCGCTGCGGCGGCTGCCGAGCCATCTGCGCCTTCGTCATCACCGGCAGAACCCTCTGTCATCGTCACGCGTGCCACGCGGCCCGTTTCTGCGCCGGATCAGCGCACGTCCAGGCCTTCAGCGGAAACTGCCGTGCCCCCAAGGGCCGAAGCAGCTGTGGCTCGTGTGACAAGCTCGGTGCGACCGCAGCTTTCGCCGCGTCGCAGCACACCGCAGGCGACTGAACCGCGCATGGACACTGCCCCCCGGGTGCCGTCCGATCCGTTGCCCTACACGGAAAGCCAGCGCGCGTCTCAGCCGATTACAAGCACGCGCCCGCCTGCGCGCAGCCGCGCTGCCGCCGAGCCCGAAGCCCAAACGCAAACCCTTCCTGCCGCCGATCGTAACGCGAGTGTCATCGAGCGGGCCACGCCGTTCGCCGGGGGAATCGTCCGCCCACCGCAGCGCCCGGAAGGCTCGGCGCCCGAGCCCATTGGGCCGGATGTGCTGAATGCAGATGAGCAGGCAATGTTAAGGGCGTTGATCGAGGATATCGGGCGCCGGACTGCGCTCGCGTCGAAACCGGTGCCGCGGGCCTTTGGCCCGCGTTTTGCCGACACACGCCCTGTGCGCAAGCCCGCGCAGGCCGGTGCTGCCACTGATGTCGTCTCGCCCTCGGCGATCAACGAGGTGCTCAAATCGGCCAATGCGAACACGCCCGACAAGCCGTCCGCCAAGGCGGCTTCGGTCGCGAGCTCCTCCCGCCCGGCGGCGCGGCCCTCGGGCCGCGGTTCGGCTTCGACGGTTTCGGACCAAGCCGTCGAAAAGGCCATTGCCTCGGCCGTGAATGCCTCGACCGCGACTCCGGGCGGTGTGCAGCTTTCGGCGCTGCGCAGTTCACCGTTGCCGCCCCGGCGGTCCGATTCGGGCCGTCCCCCCAAAAGCGACGACAAGAATACCGCCGAAAAGCCGGATCAATCGGCCACGGATGGGGCAGTCGCGGCCGCCGTCGCCGCCACGGCCGGACCAAGCGAAGCCGAGATCGCGGCGCGACGGGCACTTGACGAACAGCTCCAAGCTCAGGCAGAGGCGCGCATTCGCGCGCGCGCCCAGGCCGACGCCGCAGCCGAGGCGCAGGCCCGCGCACAGGCCGAAGCCCGCGCACGCGCCCAGGCCGAAGCCGAGGAACGCGCGGCACGGGCCCGCAAGCAGGACTACAAGCCGCCAGAAGTCGATGACGAACCCGAAGTGGCGGCGAATGCTGCATCGGGGGGCGTGACGGCCGCAAGCGTGGCCAAGGCGGCGACGGAATCGCGCGCGCTAGATACGGGACGCACCACGATCATCGGCATCATCGGCGCAGGCAATGCAAGCCGCGCGCTGATCCGGCTCCGGAACGGCAAGATCGTCACCGTCCGTCTTGGCGACAAAATTGACGGCGGTACGATCAACTCGATCGGAAATGGCCGGCTGACCTACGTGAAGGCAGGCAAGACCCGCGAACTCAGATTGCTGGACGGGCGATAGATGGAATCATTTCTCCCGGCCGCCACGGTCTATCTCTTGACCATGGTCATCGCCGTGCCGCTTTCCGCGCGGCTGGGGCTGGGATCGGTTCTGGGCTACCTGATCTCGGGCATCGTCATCGGTCCCGTGCTTGGGCTGGCGGGAAGCGCCACCGAAATGGCCGACCTCCAGCATTTCGCCGAGTTCGGCGTGGTCATGATGATGTTCCTGATCGGGCTCGAGCTTGATCCGCGCACGTTATGGCAGATGCGGCACAAGCTGCTTGGGCTCGCGGGGATGCAGATCCTGGGAACGGTCGCGCTGCTCGCCTCGGTCGCGATGCTATTGGGGCAAAGCTGGCAGATCGCGCTGGCACTCGGCATGATCCTGTCGCTGAGCTCGACGGCGATCGTGCTTCAGACACTGTCGGAAAAGGCGCTGATGCAGACGGCCGGAGGGCGCAGCGCCTTCGCCGTTCTGCTGACCCAGGATATCGCCGTCATCCCGATGATCGCGTTGATGCCGCTTCTGGCTGTGCATGGTGCGGGCGTCTCGGGGGATGATCACGGCGCCGCCTCGATCCTGCAGGGCCTGCCGGGCTGGGCGCTGGCGCTTGTCACGTTGGGGGCGGTCGCTGTCGTGGTGTTGATCGGGCAGTATCTCGTTCGTCCCGCCTTTCGCTATGTGAACTCGTCGCGCGTCGGCGAACTCGATACGGCGCTGGCCCTGCTGATCGTCGTGGGCATCGCCTCGCTCATGGAAACGGTCGGCCTCTCGCCCGCGCTCGGTACCTTCCTTGCGGGCGTGGTGCTTGCGGGATCGGAGTTTCGTCATGATCTTGAAGCGCAGATCGCGCCCTTCAAGGGACTGCTTCTGGGGCTGTTCTTCATCACCGTTGGCGCGGGGATGAACTTCCAGACCCTGTTTGATCGTCCGGCGGCGATCCTGGGCATGACGGTGATCCTGATGGGTATCAAATCATTGGTGCTCTACGGCGTCGCCCGGGCCACCGGTCTGCATGGGCGAGCCCGCACGCTGTTTACCCTGTCGCTCGCCCAAGCGGGCGAATTCGGCTTTGTGCTGATTTCCTTTGCGGTGACACTGGCGATCCTGCCGCGCGCGCTTGCCCAGTCCATGCTGCTGGTGATCTCGCTTTCGATGCTGGCGACGCCGCTTCTGTTCATGCTGTCGGATTATATTTCGCGCCGCATTGCCGAAGATCGTGCTTCAGAACCCCCGGACGAGATCGAGGAGCAGCAGCCGATCATCATCGCGGGCATCGGTCGGTTCGGGCAGGTCGTGAACAGGATGGTCACGATGTCGGGTTTCCAGACCACGGTTCTCGACCATGACCTCGAGGTGATCCAGGTGATGCGTCGTTTCGGCTTCAAGGGTTACTTCGGCGATCCGACCAGGCCCGAGATCCTCAGGGCCGCGGGCATCGAGAAGGCACAGATCCTCGTCGCGACGCTCGACGATCCCGCCGCGAACCTGCGACTGATCCACATTGCGCGGGAAATCCGGCCAGATATCGTCATCGTCGCCCGCGCTTATGATCGTGTGAACGTCTTTCAGCTTTATGAAGCGAAGGCCGACCATATTGTGCGGGAAGTCTTTGACAGCTCGCTGCGCGCGGGTCGCTACGTGCTCGAACGCGCGGGACTGTCCGAATACGAGGCTGCCGAGCTTGAGCGCGTCTATTACCACATGGACCGCGCCGGGCTGCGCCAACTGGCCGAGGTCTGGAAACCCGGCGTATCGCTGGAAGCCAATGCGGAATATATCGAGCGCAGCCGCGAACTGAATCGTCAGCTTGAAACGGCGCTGATGGAACGCTTTGCCCATGGCCCCAGTGCCGCGCCGATCTCCTCCTCCGGAGACGATCTGCCCAATGCAGCACTTGCCGAGAACAGCCGACCCGGCGGGCGCTGAGCATGCGCCCGCAGCACTTGCGACGCGCGGCCCAAGCGCCTAGAAGGCCAGCAACCTTGCCGAAGGAACCGCCATGCTTGACCATCTGACCTATACCTCCCCCGAACCCAAAGTCATCCAGGGTGCGAAGCAGGACTGGGAACTGGTCATCGGCCTGGAAGTCCACGCTCAGGTCGCCTCGAACGCCAAGCTGTTCTCCGGCGCCTCGACCGGCTTCGGGGCCGAGCCGAACAGCCACGTCGCTTTCGTCGATGCCGGCATGCCGGGGATGCTGCCCGTCATCAATGAATTCTGCGTCGAGCAGGCCGTCCGCACCGGTCTGGGCCTCAAGGCCGGGATCAACCTGCGCTCGGCCTTCGATCGCAAGAACTATTTCTACCCGGACCTGCCGCAGGGCTACCAGATCAGCCAGCTCTACCATCCCATCGTGGGCGAAGGCGAGGTGATCGTGGACATGGCCCCCGGCGTCGCGCGCCGCGTGCGCATCGAACGGATCCACCTCGAGCAGGATGCGGGCAAATCAATCCATGACATGGACCCGAACATGTCCTTCGTGGACCTGAACCGCACCGGCGTCGCCCTGATGGAGATCGTCAGCCGCCCCGACATCCGTGGCCCCGAAGAGGCTGCGGCCTATGTCGCCAAGCTGCGCCAGATCATGCGTTATCTGGGCACCTGCGACGGCAACATGCAGAACGGCAACCTGCGGGCCGATGTGAACGTCTCGGTCTGCCAGCCCGGTGCCTATGAGAAATTCATGGAGACCGGCGATTTCGCCCATCTGGGCACGCGCTGCGAAATCAAGAACATGAACTCGATGCGCTTCATCCAGGCCGCGATCGAATATGAGGCGCGCCGACAGATCGCCATCATCGAGGATGGCGGCAAGATCGTGCAGGAAACCCGCCTTTACGATCCGGACAAGGGCGAGACGCGTTCCATGCGGTCGAAGGAAGAGGCGCATGACTACCGCTACTTCCCCGATCCCGACCTGCTGCCCTTGGAAATCGACCAATCCTGGGTCGACCATATCGCGACCGAGATGCCGGAACTTCCCGACGAGAAGAAGGCGCGTTTCGTCACCGGGCTCGGACTGTCGGAATATGATGCCGGCGTGCTGACCGCCGAGGTCGAGAACGCCAATTACTTCGAGGCCGTGGCCACCGGCCGCGACGGCAAGATGGCGGCGAACTGGGTCATCAACGAGCTTTTCGGTCGCCTGAACAAGGAAGGCCTGAGCGTCGAGACCTCGCCGGTTTCATCCCGCCAGTTGGGCGGCGTCATCGACCTGATCGCCAAGGGCGACATCTCGGGCAAGATCGCCAAGGACCTCTTCGAGATCCTTTGGACCGAGGGCGGCGATCCGGCCGAGATCGTGGAAGCACGTGGCATGAAGCAGGTGACCGATCTTGGCGCGATCGAGAAGGCCGTCGATGAAATCATCGCCGCGAATCCGGCACAGGTCGAAAAGGCCCGCGCGAATCCGAAGCTTGCGGGCTGGTTCGTCGGCCAGGTCCTGAAGGCAACCGGCGGCAAGGCCAACCCGGCCGCCGTCAACGAACTGGTCGCGCAGAAGCTCGGACAGTAAATCGCGCGCCCCGGCTTTTCATGACCGCCTTCGGCCATGGCCGAGGGCGGTCTTTTTACCTTGTGGGGAGTTGTCGAATTGATCTGGCGGTCCGCGATCCCACCAAGGCACCGCCATGCCTCACTGGAAAGGGGTTCGCCACCATCCTCACGGAATGACGACACCTGCGGTGCAAGCTGTCGTTGCGCTGCATACTTTCCTTGGCACCACTTCTCGCCTAATCTGCGGGGCAAACGAAAGGCAGTCAGATGAGCAGCTACGAATACACCGTCATTCCGGCGCCTTCGCGCGGCGAAAAGACCAAGGGCGCCAAGACCGGGATCGAGCGTTTCGCAGCCACATTGACGGTCGCTCTGAATGATATGGCGCTGGATGGCTGGGAATATGTCCGGGCTGAAACCCTTCCGGCAGAGGAACGCGCGGGCCTCACCGGGCGGACCACCGTTTATCACAACATCCTGATCTTCAGGCGCAAAATCGTGTCCGATGAACCTGAGGAGCCAATCGCTGCCCCGGTTCCGACACCGACCCCCGCCGCGGCTCCGGCCCCCAGCGCAGCCGAGAGCACTGCGCCGGCTCCCGCGGTGCCCACCCAGCATGTTTCCGAACAACTGTCTGCGGTCGATCTGCCGGCAGATAATCAAGTTCGTGCGCCCTTCAGCCAGCCGATGCGGGCCATGCCCCGGCCCGTGCCGTCACGCAATGTGGAACGCAGCGCCGAGCCACCGTTGACAGCGCCGGAACTGCCGACGCCGGCCGGACCCCGGCTTGGTCCGGCGAACCGTTAGGACGCCTTGGCGCCAAAACGGTCGCTCTACCAATGCGGCGGACGCTGATCGGCCAGGGGAATCGTTCCGCCTTCCGACTCGCGTTCTGCCTCGCGTGCCATCAACATGTCGATCCGGCGGGTCAGGCGGGCGATTTCGCCCTCTTGGCGGGCGACGATGCCCGACAGATCATCCGCAATCCGTGCCAGATGGGCGACGGCCTCTTCCAGGCGCTCGGTTCTTTCCAGCGTCTGCTTGTCCATGCATCCTCCATCCGTTAGACCCCCGCATGGACAAGCCCGAGGCAGACCATGGCGAAAGATCAGAAAAAACAACCCCGACCCAAGGCAGAGACGCCCAAGGGGTTCCGTGACTATTTCGGCGCGGATGTGACCGAACGCAAGCAGATGCTCGACCGCATCGCCGAAATCTATCATCGCCACGGATTTGAGCCGCTGGAAACCAGTGCGGTTGAAACCGTCGAAGCCTTGGGCAAGTTCCTGCCCGACGTGGACCGCCCCAATGCCGGCGTCTTCGCCTGGCAGGAGGCCGAGGTCCCGGGCGGCGGCGCGGGCGACTGGCTGGCGCTGCGCTATGACCTGACCGCGCCCTTGGCGCGTGTCGCGGCGCAGTTCAGGAATGACCTGCCATCGCCCTATCGCCGCTACGCGATGGGCCCGGTCTGGCGCAACGAGAAGCCGGGGCCGGGGCGCTTCCGCCAGTTCTACCAATGCGATGCCGATACGGTTGGCAGCGCCTCGGTTGCGGCCGATGCCGAGATCTGCGGCATGCTGGCCGCGGCGCTTGAACATGCCGGCATCCAGCGCGGCGATTACCTGATCCGCATCAACAACCGCAAGGTTCTGAACGGCATCCTCGAGGCCATGGGCGTCGAGGGCGGCAAGCCTGCCGATGACGTGCTGCGCACCATCGACAAGTTCGACAAGGTCGGCGAGGCGGGCGTGCGCCAGCTTCTGACCACGGGGCGCAAGGACGAATCCGGCGCGATGATCGAGGGCGTGGGCCTGCGCCCCGAACAGGCCGATCCGGTGATCGCCTTCCTGACCTCGAAGGGCGCGGACAATGCCGCGACGCTCGAGAACCTGCGCGCCGCCGTCGGCGCCTCGGCCACCGGCGCCGAGGGCGTTGAGGAGCTGGCGCAGATCTCGGACATGCTCGCCGCGATGGGCGTCGGCGAGGATCGCGCGGTGATAGACCCCTCGATCGTGCGCGGCCTCGGCTATTACACCGGCCCGGTCTTCGAGGCCGAGCTGACCTTCGAGATCCTCGACGAGAAGGGCCGCAAGCGGCAATTCGGCTCGGTCGCGGGCGGCGGGCGCTATGACGGCCTGGTCGAGCGCTTCACCGGCCAGAAGGTCCCGGCCACCGGCGTCTCGATCGGCGTCGACCGCCTGCTGGCCGCCTTGCGCGCCAAGGGGCTGATGGGCGGGGTCGATCAGGGCCCGGTCGTCGTGACCGTGATGGATCGCGACCGCATGGGCGACTACTATGCGATGGCGTCCGAATTGCGCGAAGCCGGCATCCGCGCCGAGGTCTATCTGGGCAACCCGAAGAACTTCGGCAACCAGCTCAAATATGCCGACAAGCGCAACGCGCCGGTCGCCATCATCCAGGGCGGCGACGAGGCCCTGCGCGGCGTCGTGCAGGTCAAGGACCTGATCCTTGGCGCGAAGATCGCGGCCGAGGCCAGCCATGAGGAATGGAAGGCCCAGCCCGCCCAGACCGAGGTGGCGCGCGGTGATCTCGTCGCCGAAGTCCGGCGCATCTTGGGATGAGCAAGCGCGCGAAACAGGCGATCGGCCAGCAGATCCTGGCGGCCTTCCGCGCCGCCGGGGCCGAGGAGGTCGCGCCCGACCTGCTGCTGCCCGCCGAGACGCTGCTGGACCTTTACGGCGAGGACATCCGCGCCCGCGCCTATGTCACACAGGACCCGATCCGGGGCGAGGTCATGCTTCGCCCCGATTTCACCGTTCCCGTCGTGCAGATGCACATGGAAAACGGTGCCGAACCCGCGCGCTACTGCTACCTCGGCGAGATCTTCCGCAAGCAGGACCACGGCGAGCTTCAGCCCGAGCATCCGCGCGACAATGAATACCTGCAGGCCGGTTTCGAGCTTTTCGCGCGCGACCCGGATGCCGATGCCGAGGTCTTCGCGCTGTTCCACGACATCCTCGCGCCGCTGCGGCTGCAGGCGAGCATGGGCGACATGGACCTGCTGATGGACGCGGTCCGCGCGCTGCCCCTGTCGGGCGCGCGCCGCGCCGCGCTGCTGCACCATATTTGGCGGCCGAAGCGCTTCGCCCGGCTGCTCGCGCGCTTCAGCGCCCCCGCCGAGGGGCGCAATTTCGCGCAAGCGCCGACGGCATGGACGGGCCTGCGCTCGCCCGACGAGATGCAGTCCCGCATCGACCGGCTGCAGGCGGATGCGGGCGAACAGCCCTTGGCCGCGCAATGGGTCGAGCGGCTGGAACGGCTCTTCGCGGTCCAGGCTCCGGCCCCGCAGGCTTTGGCGCAGCTGCGCCAGCTTGCCGCCGAGATCCCCGACATCCACGAGGCCGTCGACCGGCTCGAACGCAACCTCGCCGACCTGTCGCGGCGCGGCATCGACGTGGATGCGATCCATTTCGACGCGAGCCACGGCCGTCACACGATGGAATATTACGACGGCATGACCTTCAGCTTTGCCGCTGCGGGGCGCGCCGACTGGCCGCCGGTGGCCTCGGGCGGGCGCTATGACGCGCTGGCCGCGGTGCTGGGGCAGGCGCAGGGCCGCTCGATCCCGGCGGTGGGCGGAATCATCCGTCCGGGCCTTGTCCACGAACTCGGGGGTCTAGAATGATCCGGCTGGGCGTTCCGTCCAAGGGGCGGCTGATGGAGCAATGCTTCGAGTGGTTCGCCGAACGCGGCGTGACCCTGTCGCGCTCGGGTTCTGATCGTGAATATGCGGGTCGGGTCGACGGGGCGGAAAACGTCTCGCTGGTGCTGCTTTCTGCGGGCGAGATCCCGCGCGAGCTTCAGGCGGGGCGCATCCATCTGGGCGTGACCGGCACCGACCTCATCCGCGAGAAGCTGGCGGGCTGGCGCAGCCATGTCGAGGAACTGGCCCCGATGGGCTTCGGCCATGCAGACCTGATCCTCGCCGTGCCCTCCTGCTGGGCCGATTGCGACGATCTGGACGATTTCGCCACCATCGCGCGGGATTTCCGCGCCGAGCATGGCTTCCGGCTGCGCATCGCCACCAAGTATCACCGGCTGGTGCGGGCCTGGCTTTCCGATCAGGAGGTGGCCGATTACCAGCTTGTGGACAGCCAGGGCGCGACCGAAGGCACCGTCGCGAACCTGACCGCCGAGGCGATCGCCGACATTACCTCTTCGGGCGAAACGCTACGCGCGAATCACCTGAAGATCCTTGCCGAAGAGCCGATCCTGCGCAGCCAGGCGACGTTGCTGCGTTCGCTGGCGGCGGGCAGCGACGAACAGGTCAGGGCATTCGCCGCGCAACTGGGGCTTTGACAAGCCGATCCGGCCTGCGCATCGTGGCACTGCCCGAAAGGAGTACCGTTATGCGCCTGCCGATCCTGTTGCTTGCCCTGATGACGACCTCTGCAACTGCCTCGTCCGAGGCGGCATGGGAAGCGTTCCGCGCCGATGTCGAAACGGCCTGTGCCGCACTTGCACCGGCGGATGGTGAAACCGCGATCGAGGTTAACCCGTTCGGTTCTGAAAACTATGGCGCGGCGCTTCTGATCACGGCGCTTCCGGATGGAACGGCCGATCGCTATGTGTGCATTTACGACAAACGCGAAAAGACGGCAGAGCTGACCGCACCCTTCACATTGCCGCATGATCTGGTCGAGCCGGTCGCGGACGAGGCCGGTAATGTCGAGATGGACGAGACGACCACGACGGAATCCCATCTCATCAAGCCATGACATGAAAAGGGCCCGACGTCGGGCATCGCGGCCGTTCCAGACCTGATCCCTGTGGGCGTCAGCCGTCCAGCCCGACCAGTGCGCGGGCGAAATCGCGCGCGTCGAAGGCATCGAGATCGTCGATCTGCTCGCCCACGCCAATCGCATGGATCGGTAGCCCGAACCGGTCGGCCAGCGCCACCAGGACGCCGCCGCGTGCCGTCCCGTCCAGCTTCGTCATGACAAGGCCCGAGACATCCGCAAGCTTCTGGAAGGTTTCGACCTGGTTCAGCGCATTCTGTCCGGTTGTCGCATCCAGCACCAGCAATGTGTTGTGCGGCGCCGAAGGGTCCTTCTTGCGGATGACGCGGACGATCTTGGCCAGTTCCTCCATCAGGTCCTGACGGTTCTGCAGGCGTCCGGCGGTGTCGATCATCAGCAGATCGGCGCCTTCGGCCTCGGCGCGGGTCATCGCGTCAAAGGCAAGGCTTGCGGGGTCCGAGCCCTCGGGCGCGGTCATGACAGGAACGCCCGCCCGTTGGCCCCAGACCTGAAGCTGCTCGACGGCCGCAGCTCGGAATGTATCGCCGGCCGCGATCACGACATTCTTGCCCGCCGCCTTGAACTGACTGGCGAGCTTGCCGATCGTCGTCGTCTTGCCCGCGCCGTTGACGCCGACAACCAGCACAACCTGCGGGCGTTTGGGGTAAAGCGGCAGGGGCTGTGCTACGGGTGTCATGATCCGCGCGATTTCGCCGGCAAGAAGCTCTTTCAGTTCGGTCGAGGACACCCGGCGGCCCAATCTGCCCTCGGCGATGTTCGCCGTGACGCGCAGCGAGGTTTCGACGCCCATATCTGCCTGGATAAGCATCTCTTCGAGCTCTTCCAGCATTTCGTCATTCAGTTCGCGGCGCGGTTCTGTTTCAGCCTTGGATTTGCCGAAAAGGCGGCCAAGCATGCCCGGCCGGGACTGAGATGCCGATGGGGCGGGCTCGGGCGCGGGGAGTTCGACGGGCGCCGGGACGGAGGTCGGGGCCGGGGGAGGCGCGATTTCCTCTTGCGGAGCGGATGGCACGGCTTCGGTGTCAGGGGTCGCGCCTTCGGCGACAAGATCATCCAGCCCCCCGCCGATCTTCGACGATGACCGCGTCAGCCGATCACGCAGTTTCGAGAAAAACGACATGCATCCATCCTTCAATCTTTGGCGCGGAACCTAGGCTTTATTGACCAAAAGGAAAAGGGCGCCCAGCAGGCGCCCTTCGTTTCTGTCCGGCCTTGCGCCTGCAAAGAGGCGATCAGGCCTTGCCGAGGTAGATGTCGACCAGCTTCGACAGCATGTCCAGCGCGTCTTCACGCGAACGCTGGAAGCTGTTGCGGCCGATGATCGAGCCATTGCCGCCGCCGTCGCGGATCGCGCGGGCGTCGTCATAGACCGCATCCGCGCCTTTAGCCGCGCCGCCCGAGAAGACGACGATGCGGCGACCGGCGAAGGACGCCTGCATGCAATGCTCGACGCGCTTGGCCTGGGTCGCGATGTCGATCTGCTTGTCCTCGTAGACCTTCTTCGCTTCCGGCAGCATCAGGTGGTCGGTCGAGAGCTTGATCTTGATGATGTGGGCGCCGATCAGGGCGGCGATCTGGGCCGCATAAGCCGCGACGTCGATCGCGGTCTCGCCATCCTTGGTGATCGCCTCGCCGCGCGGGTAGGACCAGATCACGGTCGCGACGCCTTTCGCGGCGGCTTCCTTGCGCATCTCGACGATCTCTTCGAACATGTCGAGCGCCAGGTCCGAGCCCGGATAGATGGTGAAGCCGATGGCCGAGCAGCCAAGCCGCAGCGCGTCATCGACCGAAGCGGTGATCGCCTGGTTCTTGCCGGCGGTGTTCGACATCAGCGAATTGGCCGAGTTCACCTTGAGGATGGTCGGTATCTGGCCGGCAAAGGTATCGGCGCCGGCTTCGATCATTCCCAGCGGGGCGGCATAGGCGTTCAGGCCGGCATCGATCGCCAGCTGGTAGTGGTAATGGGGGTCGTAGCCCGCCGGGTTCGGAGCGAAGCTGCGCGCCGGGCCATGCTCGAAGCCTTGGTCGACGGGCAGGATGATCATCTTGCCGGTGCCCGCAAGCTTGCCGGTCATCAGCATGCGCGCCAGTTGCGCTTTCACGCCGGGGGTCTCGCCTTCATAATTGGCAAGGATCTTGCGGACAGTATCGGTCATCTGCATCTGAAACTCCAATCCAGTTCGGCCGTGACTTAGCAAAACCCACGGCAAGGGCAATTCGGGTTGCGCTAACAGGGGGCCTTACTTTTCAGTGCCTAAGGGGTGAACCTTGCAGTTCGGTGAAATTGTGCCGAAGCACGAGGCAAAGGCGGAACGATGAATGCCTAGGCGCGTTTCGGCTGATGGCATCGGGAGAATGATCCTTCGTCAACAAAGACCTTGGCGGCATTCCCGAATATTCCCGACAGGACCAACCGGTTCCCTGCGATCATCGGGTTTGAACCCGCGCGCGCGGCGGGAACGTTCTTCTGCTGTTGCGGAAATGAAGAAGGGGCCCCCGTCAGGGCCCCTGCAAGGCGAGTTCAGCGTTTTTGCAACGCGGCGACGCCAGGAAGCTCCTTGCCTTCCATCCATTCGAGAAAGGCACCGCCCGCCGTCGAAATGAAGGTGAAGTCGCCCGAAACACCAGCCTTGTTCAACGCAGCCACGGTATCTCCGCCGCCCGCGACCGAAACCAGCTTGCCTTCGCGCGTGAGACGTGCGGCCTCTTGTGCGGCCGCGTTGGTCGCCGCATCGAAGGGGACGATCTCGAAGGCGCCGAGCGGGCCGTTCCAGATCAAGGTCCGAGACTGCTCGAACACTTCCCGGATCTTGGCGACCGATTCCGGTCCGGCATCCAGGATCATGGCATCGGCCGGGCAGGCATCTGCCGGGACCGTCTCGCTTTCCGCGCCGGCCTTGAACTCGCGTGCGACCACCACATCCGTCGGCAGGTGGATCGTACAGCCCGAGCTTTCCGCCTTGGCCAGGATCTCGCGCGCGGTGTCGGCCATGTCGCGTTCGGCCAGCGACTTTCCGACCTCGATGCCCTGAGCGACAAGGAAGGTGTTCGCCATGCCGCCCCCGATCACGAGGTGATCGACCTTGGTAATGAGATTGACGAGCAGGTCGAGCTTGGTCGAGACCTTCGCCCCGCCCACCACGGCGACGACCGGACGCTGCGGCGTGCCAAGCGCGGCATCCAGTGCCGTGAGCTCTGCCTCCATCAGGCGGCCGGCAGCGGCTGGCAGCAGCCGCGCGACTCCTTCGGTCGAAGCATGTGCGCGATGCGCGGCAGAGAAGGCATCGTTGACATAGGCGCCGCCCAAGGCCGCGATCGAGGCGGCGAAGGTCGAATCGTTGGTTTCCTCGCCCGGGTAGAAGCGTGTGTTCTCCAGAAGCAGAACGTCGCCGGGCTGAAGATCGGCGACGGCGCGCTTGGCGGGACCGCCGATCGCTTCTTCCGAGAACTTCACCGGTTGGCCAAGGGCCTTCTCCAGCTCGGGGAGAACGACCTTCAGGCTCATGCTTTCGACCCGCTGGCCCTTGGGACGGTCGAAATGGGCCAGCAGCACCGGAATGCCGCCCTTGGCCTGGATATCCTTGACCGTCGGCACGATCTTTTCGATGCGCGTCGCATCGGTCACCTGGCCGTTCTCGACCGGAACGTTCACGTCTACTCGGGTCAAGACCACCTTGCCGTCGAAGTCCAGGTCGTCGATCGTGTTGAAATCCGCCATGCTTGTCCCTTTCATGCGCCGTTCACGCGGCCTTGCGAGCTTGTCACGCAAGTTGATATTTTCGTCAACCTGCACCGGCAGCGAACCGCCGGGCAATGGTGGCGTTGTATGGGCGGCACGAAATGCTTATGCCTTTGCCCGAGCCATCAGAAGGAGAACCCCCATGGCCGAGATCAAGGATCCAGAAAACACGGTCATCATCGAGCTGAAGGACGGCCCGGTCGTGATCGAGCTTCTGCCCGACGTCGCACCCAAGCATGTCGAGCGGATGAAGGAACTGGCCCGCGCCGGGAAATATGACAATGTGGCCTTCCACCGCGTGATCGAGGGCTTCATGGCCCAGACCGGCGATGTGGAACACGCCAATATGGAAAACAACTACAATCCGGGCCGCGCTGGCACGGGTGGTTCCGACCTGCCGGACCTGCCCGCCGAGTTCTCGCGCCTGCCGCATGACCGTGGCACGCTGGGTGCCGCGCGTTCGATGAACCCGAACTCGGCCAACAGCCAGTTCTTCATCAACTTCCGGGACAACCATTTCCTGAACGGCCAATACACGGTCTATGGTCGCGTGATCGACGGCATGGAACATGTCGACAAGATCATGCGCGGCGAGCCGCCGGCGAACCCCGACCGGATGATCTCGGTAAAGGTCGCGGCCGATGCAGAGTAAACTGCTGATCCCGGCGCTGCTTCTGGCAGCAGGTGCCGCGCATGCCGAGGGCCTGCCGGGCGTGTCAGACGGGGCGGGCCCCAATCTCGTGATCGAGGTTGCGGATTCGACCGGCGCGGCCAAGGGCAAGATCGTGCTGGACCTTTATGCCGACAAGGCCCCGAAACATGTCGAGCGGCTCGTGTCGCTCGCGAAATCGGGTTCCTATGACGGGGTTGTCTTCCATCGCGTGATCGACGGCTTCATGGCCCAAACGGGTGATGTGGAATTCGGCAAGCATGGCGCAGATACTGCCCGTGCGGGCATGGGCGGCTCGTCCATGCCGGACCTCGCCGCCGAGTTCAACGATGTCAGCTTCCAGCGCGGCACCGTCGGCATGGCCCGCTCGCAGGATCCCAACAGCGCCAACAGCCAATTCTTCATCGACCTCGCTCCGGCGGAGTTCCTTGATGGCCAGTACACGGTCGTCGGGCAACTCGTCGACGGTTGGGACGTGCTGAACGCCATCAAAAAGGGCGACCCGGCCGCGAACGGTTCGGTGGTCGAGCCCGATTACATGGTCAAGGTGACTGTCGAGGAGTGATCCTGCGGGTTCATGCATGACCTGGAAGCCCCGCCCGCGCGGGGCTTCCTTTTTCGATCCGTCCCGGAGATGCGGAATGACCACGCTTTACATCGACGCCGATGCCTGTCCGGTCAAGACCGAGGCCGAGCGCGTCGCCACCCGGCTGCGCTTGCCGATGGTGCTGGTCTGCAATGGCGGTCTGCGCCCCTCAGGCAATCCTTTCGTCACACTGGAAATCGTTCCCGAAGGGCCAGATGTCGCCGACAAATGGATCGCCGAGCATTGCGGACCGGGTGATGTGGTGGTCACGACTGATATTCCGCTGGCCGATCGCTGTCTCAAGGCGGGGGCGCAGGTGATCCAGCCCAATGGCGAAGTGCTGACGCTGGCCAATATCGGCGGGCGGCTCGCGACGCGCGATCTGATGCAGGACATTCGCGCCGCCGATCCGTTCCACCAGGGGCGGGGCGGGGGCTTCACCAAGGCCGATCGCGCGCAGTTCCTTCAATCGCTGGATCGGGTGATGGTGGCTGCACAAAGGGTCTCGCGCGACTGATCGGCGCGGCGAGCGTCAGACTGGCGAATAGCGCAGGACCCCGGCAATTCCCGATCTGCCGTCGGAAGGGTGATGCACGCCGTCATTGACGATCACCTCGGCAAAGTCGAAAGGGCTGACACCTTCGATGCAGGCAACATTGACACCGTATTCGTCCGGGTTCGAACGTCGCTGGTGATGGGTATAGATCCCGCAGGTCTTGCAGAACCAATGCTTCGCCGCATGGGTGTTGAACTGGTAGAGCGTCAGGTTTTGTTCGCCCGAGACTATGTCGACGTCACCCAGACGCGCGGTGACGGCCACTGCGCCCCGCATCCGGCAGAATGAACAGTCACAGCGCCGCACAGTGTTGAAGCCGTCGGCCAATCGAACGCGGAAGCGAACGGTTCCGCAGTGACAGGCGGCTTCATGCTTCTTGGCGTCGGTCATGCTGGTTTCCTCTTGGGTAAATGAAAAAGGCCGGGGTTTCCCCCGGCCTTTCGCTCATCCGATCTGCACCATCCGGTGCTTCTTCTTGCCGACCGAGATTTTCAGCCCTTCACCGATCAGCGCCGCATCGACAGAAAGCATCGGGTCGGCGACAGGTTCATTGTTGAGCTTCAGCCCGCCTTCGGCGATCAGGCGCTTGGCTTCTTTCCCCGAGGTGGTAATGCCGGTCTGGGCCAGAAGCTGAACGACGGTGAGGCCATTCGACAGCGCATCTGCCCCGATGGTCACGACCTCGAGATCGCCGCCCGCGCCGCCCTGCTCGAAGACCTCGCGCGCAGTGGTCTCGGCCGATGCCGCAGCCTCGGCGCCGTGCAGAAGCGTCGTGACCTCATTCGCCAAGATGATCTTGGCGGCGTTGATCTCGGACCCCTGCAGCGCGCCTAGGCGCTCGCATTCATCGACCGGCAGGTCGGTGTAAAGCTTCAGGAAGCGGCCGACATCGGCATCGGTCGAGTTGCGCCAGAACTGCCAGAACTCGTAGGGCGAAAGCATCGCGCCATTGAGCCAGACCGCGCCGCCGGCCGACTTGCCCATCTTGCGCCCGTCCGAGGTGGTCAGCAGCGGCGAGGTCAGGCCGAAAATCTCGCCTTCCAGCACGCGGCGGGTCAGGTCGATCCCGTTGATGATATTGCCCCATTGGTCCGAGCCGCCCATCTGCAAGCGGCAATCGTAGCGCCGGTACAGTTCCAGGAAGTCATAGGCCTGCAGGATCATGTAGTTGAATTCGAGGAAGCTGAGCGACTGCTCGCGATCCAGCCGCGATTTCACGGATTCAAATGACAGCATCCGGTTGACCGAGAAATGCCGCCCGATATCGCGCAGGAAATCGAGGTAGTTCAGGTTGTCCAGCCATTCGGCATTGTTGAGCATCATCGCCTTGCCCTCGCCGTAATCGAGGTAGCGGGCAAAGACCTGGCCCATGCCGTCGATATTCGACTGGATGGCGTCGGGGGTCAGCAGCGGGCGTTCCTCGCTGCGGAACGAGGGATCGCCGACCTTGGTCGTGCCGCCGCCCATCAGGGTGATCGGGCGGTTGCCGGTCTTCTGGAACCAGCGCAGCATCATGATGTTCAAGAGGTGGCCGACATGCAGGCTGGCGGCGGTTGCGTCATAACCGATATATGCCGTGACCGGACCTTCGATGAGCGCGTCGTCCAGCGCCTGCAGATCGGTGCAGTCCGCCAGATAGCCGCGCTCCATCATGACATGGAGGAATTCGGACTTGGCATGGTAGGTCATGAGCTTTTCCTTTCGAATGGCGCGGATATACCGTCAGCAGGGAAAAAGGGAAAGTGATGGAAATGCTGCAGGCGCTGGGGATGATGTCGGGAACCTCGCTCGATGGGGTCGATGCCGCGATGATCGAAACCGACGGCATCCGCATCGGCGGCTTTGGCCGCAGCGCCTATCGCGCCTATTCCGGCAATGAATCCGCGATGCTGCATGGCGCGCTGGGGCAATGGCCGGGCGGGCCGGACGTGGCCGAGGCGGCGGGGCTTTCGGTTTCCGCCCATGCTGCGCTTGCCGAGACATTTCCCGAGGCCGAACTGGTTGGCTATCACGGCCAGACATTGGCGCATGATCCCCACGGGCGGGGCACGCATCAGGCGGGGGATGGCGCGGCGCTGGCGCAAAGGCTTCGCCGCCCGGTGGTCTGGGATTTCCGCAGCGAAGATGTGCGGCAAGGGGGGGAAGGGGCGCCGCTGGCTCCGTTCTTTCACTGGGCTTGCGCGAACTGGGCCATGGGACAGGGGGTTCTTCCGGCTGCGCCCGTCGCATTTTTGAACCTGGGAGGTGTCGGTAATCTCACATGGGTCGACCCCAAGGCAGAGACACCCGACGCACCGGGCGCCTGTATCGCCTTCGATACCGGGCCCGCCAATGCCCCGATCAACGATCTGGTGCGGCGGCGCAGGGGCGCAGATCGTGACGAAGGCGGAGCGCTGGCTGCCGCAGGGCGACCGGACGAGGAGGTGCTGGCGCGTTTCCTCGGCCATCCGCATTTCGCGCGGCCCGTCCCGAAATCGCTGGACCGGGACGCCTTCCCCGATCTGCCGGGGGATGTGGCCGCATTGTCGGACAGCGACGCTGCGGCGACGCTGACCCATGCGGCGGCGGCGGCGGTCGCGGCGGGAATTTCCCATCTGCCCCGTGCGCCGGAACTGGTCCTGGTCTGCGGCGGCGGGCGGCACAATGTAGCCATGATGGCGGCGCTGGAACAGCGGCTGGCCAGCCGAGTGGCGCCGGTCGAAGAGGCCGGGCTGGACGGGGATATGCTGGAAGCACAGGCCTTTGGCTGGCTTGCCGTGAGGGTGCTGCGCGGATTGCCCACATCGGGTCCGGGGACGACGGGCGCGCCCGGGCCGGTCTGTGGCGGCAGGATCAGCCATCCACGGACATGAACGCTTCGAAAAAACGGGCCACTGGTTCCCAGGAAATGAAAATCAGCCGGCTAATTTTTCGTGATCAGAAAACTGACACCTGCGAAGGAACGATGACAGTTTCCGTGACGTTTCAGAGCCATAGAACGGCAACATGCCGTCGCCACGAAAAACGACAACCGGAAAGGACCTCGTCCATGAAACCTCTTGTCATTGCCGCGACCGCGCTGGCGCTTGTCGGTCCCGCCTATGCCCAGACAACCCCGGCGATGCCCGCCGATCAGGCGGCCGAAACTGCTGCCGAAAGCGCCGAGACTGCGGCAGAAAACGCCGAAGCGGCGGCCGAGACCGCCGCGGACGAAGCTGGCGCCGCCGCCGAACTGGCAGTCGATGAGGCCGCGAGCGAAGCTGACAAGGCTGCCGATGCGGCTGCAACGGCAGCCGATGATGCGGCAATGGCCGCAGAGGGCATGAACGAGGCGGCCGCAGAGAACGCGGCCGACGCGGCTGGCGATGCCGAAGCCGCAGCTTCGGACGCCGCCGACTCGGCCGCAGAGGCAGCCGCCGAAGCGCCGGTCACCCCCCCGGACGTCAATCCTCCCGCAATTTCCGAGGCTGATCCGGGCCTGCTGAGCTCATGGCTTACCAGCCGTCGCATCTGGACGACCAATCAACCCTCGTCGAGCGACTGGGATCAGCCCGAGATGATGGAGGAGCGCCCGGCCGATTGGCAGGATATCGCCAAGGTGAACGACATCGTTCTGGATGAGTCGGGTCAGGTCGTCGGCTATATCGCCGATATCGGCGGCTTCCTTGGCATCGGGGCGAAGAAGGTCCTGCTGGGCGTTGACGCCATCCACATGGTTACCGTGGGCAACGACACGTTCTTTGCCACGAACTACACCAAGGACGAGCTCACGGCTCTTCCCGACTTCGACGAGAAGACGGTTCGCAAGTGATCCCCGGATCTCTGACATCGAAAGGGCGCCCCCGGGGCGCCCTTTTTCGCAATCCGAAGAAGTTTTCCCTCGGCATGCATTTTTCGTCAAACAGGCACTTGACGCCACCCGCCGGCCTGCGTAAACCGCCCGCACTCCAGAGGCGATCTGGGGAAAGTAGCGAGCGGTTGTAGCTCAGTTGGTTAGAGTACCGGCCTGTCACGCCGGGGGTCGCGGGTTCGAGCCCCGTCAACCGCGCCACTACTTTCTGAAATCGCCAAACGATGCGCGGTTGTAGCTCAGTTGGTTAGAGTACCGGCCTGTCACGCCGGGGGTCGCGGGTTCGAGCCCCGTCAACCGCGCCATCATTTCATCTCTGGAACAAAGCGGCGCCCTTCGGGCGCCTTTTTGTTTTTGCTTTGAGCAAGCTGTTTCGCGCAGCTGATTTCTCGCTCGTTGCGCGGCTGGTGTCCTCATTCACGGGGTGCTAGGGGCTTTTCATCGGGGTGCAATCCCCTATGCTGGCCGACAGAGAGAAGGGGGACGCCGATGGCGCGAGGAATCGATTACGGCGGGATGATGCATCGAGCCATGCAACGGCTGATTGCGGATGTTCTGCGTGCCGTGGCGGCCGAGGGACTGCCGGGCGAGCATCACTTCTTCATCACCTTCGACACGCGTGATTCGGGCGTGGACATCGCGGACTGGCTGCGCGAGCGTTACCCCGAAGAGATGACGATCGTCATTCAGCATTGGTTCGACAATCTGGAAGTCACGCCCGAAGGCTTCAGCATCACCCTGAATTTCGGCAACTCGCCCGAGCCGCTCTACATCCCGTTCGACGCGGTTCGCACCTTCGTCGATCCGTCGGTCGAATTCGGACTGCGTTTCGAAAACCAGATCGAAGACGATGACGAAGATGAAGACGACGAAGAAGCTGAATTCATCGATGATATCGACGATGATCATGGCGGCGACGACACACCCAAGGGTGGGGCCGAGGTGGTCAGCCTGGACAAGTGGCGCAAGTAACCCGTCATACCTTTGTCACCGGCACGAAATAGAGGCGGTCTCAGCGTGAAAGCTGGAGGCCGCCTTGTCCGATCTGTCCCTGTTTCTTGGCCAGTTCCTGCGCCGCCCTTCCGAGATCCGTGCGATCGCTCCGACCGGACGGGCCACCGCGCGCGAAATGGCGCGACTGATCACGCCGGAAATGGAGGCGGTCGCCGAGATCGGGGCAGGTACCGGAACCATCACGCAGGCGATCCTTGCGCGTGGCCTGCCAGCTGAACGGCTTGAGCTTTACGAACTGAACGCGGCCTTTTGCAGCCGGTTGCGGCAACGTTTTCCGGGCGCGCTGGTGCACAATCTTCCGGCGCAGGAAATGGTGAATGTCGGAAGGCGGGGGCTTGATGCGGTCATCTCGGGTGTGCCAACGCTGCCGATGCCCGATGATCTGCAGGCCGCAATCGTGGGCGCGGCGCTTGGCATGATGAAGCCCGGTGCACCCTTCGTGCAGATCACCTACGGCCCCGTCGCTCCGCTGTCGGAACCGGTGCGGGCGCGCTTTGGCCTTCGCCATGTCAAGAGCCGCCGCATCTGGGCAAACCTGCCCCCGGCACAGGTCTATGTCTTTCGCCAGACGGCGTGAGCGCTAACTGCATACATTCGTATACCATTTGCGAATCCGATGCGCTGGCGATAGAACCCCCGCAAAACCGCGAGGGAATATGACATGACCGATTTCCGCACCGAGACCGACAGCTTCGGCCCGCTCGAGGTCCCATCCGACAAGTACTGGGGGGCGCAAACTCAGCGCTCGATCCAGAACTTCCCGATCGGCTGGGAAAAGCAGCCCGTTCCGATCATCCGTGCGCTTGGCATCATCAAGCAGGCCGCCGCACAGGTGAACATGGCGACCGGCAAGCTGGATCCGGCGATCGGCAATGCCATGGTCGAAGCCGCGTCGGAAGTGGTTGCAGGCAAGTTCGACGACAACTTCCCGCTGGTCGTCTGGCAGACCGGTTCGGGCACCCAGTCGAACATGAACGCGAACGAGGTCATCTCGAACCGCGCCATCGAGATCCTGGGCGGCGAGATGGGCTCGAAAAAGCCGGTCCACCCGAACGACCATTGCAACATGGGCCAGTCCTCGAACGACACCTTCCCGACAGCGATGCATGTGGCGATCGGCATGCAGGCGCGCGACGTGCTGATCCCGGGCCTCGAGAAGCTGCACAAGGCGCTGGTCGCGAAATCCGAAGAATTCAAGGACATCATCAAGATCGGCCGCACCCATACGCAGGATGCGACCCCTCTGACGCTGGGCCAGGAATTCGGCGGCTACGCCCATCAGGTCGCCAAGGGCATCGAGCGCGTGAAGCTGGCCCTGACCGACATCTACGAGCTGGCGCAGGGCGGCACCGCCGTCGGCACCGGGCTGAACACCAAGAAGGGCTGGGACGTGGCGATCGCCGCCGAGATCGCCAAGATCTCGGGCCTGCCCTTCGTCACCGCGCCGAACAAGTTCGAGGCACTGGCCGCGCATGACGCGATGGTCTTCTTCTCGGGCGCGCTGAAAACCGTCGCGGGCTCGCTCTTCAAGATCGCGAACGACATGCGCCTGCTGGGTTCGGGTCCGCGCTCGGGTCTGGGCGAGCTGATCCTGCCGGAAAACGAGCCGGGCTCGTCGATCATGCCGGGCAAGGTCAACCCGACCCAGGCCGAGGCGCTGACCATGGTCTGCGCCCATGTCATGGGCAATGACGCGGCCATCGGCTTCGCCGGTTCGCAGGGCCATTTCGAGCTGAACGTCTATAACCCGATGATGTCCTATAACGTGCTGCAGTCGATGCAGCTCTTGGGCGACGCGGCCAGCTCGTTCACCGATAACATGGTCGTGGGCACGCAGGCCAACCTGCCGCGCATCGACAAGCTGATGAAGGAATCGCTGATGCTGGTGACGGCGCTGGCGCCGACCATCGGCTATGACAACGCGACCAAGGTGGCCAAGACCGCGCACAAGAACGGCACCACGCTCCGCGAAGAGGCGATCGCGCTCGGCCTGGTCGATGGCGAAACCTTCGATCAGGTTGTCCGCCCCGAGCAGATGGTCGGTCCGGAGGACTGATTTGACCGGAAACGGCAAGATCATCAACCTGCGGGCGGCGCGCAAAAGCGCCGCCCGTGACGCTGCCCGCAAGCAAGCTGACGAAAACGCTGCGAAATTCGGCCGCAGCAAAGCGCAGAAACAGGTCGAGAAGGCCGATCACGACCGCACCATACGCCATCTGGACCAGCATCGGCGCGAGACACCCGAGGAAGGCGATGCCTGATCTTCCCCCCATGTCCGCCCCGGTCAAACGCTCGGTCACGATCGGCGGCCATCGCACCTCGGTCAGCCTCGAGGACGCGTTCTGGCGCGAGTTGCGCGAGATTGCGAAATCGCGGGATGTGGCCGCTGCCGCCTTGATCGCGGCTATCGACGCAGCGCGTCCGCCCGAGGTCGGGCTGGCGACTGCCTTGCGTCTTTTCGTGCTGGCGGAAGTGCTCAAGCGGCAGGGATAAGGGGCGTAACGCTTGCGGTAAGTGCTATGGCTTACTAAAAGCGCCTGCAACAATCAGCAGCAAGTATTGGGTAGAACCATGGCAGGCCATTCCAAATGGGCCAACATCCAGCACCGGAAGGGCAAGCAGGACAAGCTCCGTTCCAAGCTGTTCTCGAAGTTGGCCAAAGAAATCACCGTCGCCGCGAAGATGGGCGACCCCGATCCCGACAAGAACCCGCGCCTGCGCCTGGCGGTCAAGGAAGCCAAGTCGAATTCGGTCCCCAAGGACGTGATCGACCGCGCGATCAAGAAATCGCAGGGCGGTGACGCCGAGAACTATGACGAGATCCGCTATGAAGGCTATGGCCCGAACGGCATCGCGATCATCGTCGAGGCGATGACCGATAACCGCAACCGCACCGCCTCGAACGTGCGCAGCTATTTCACAAAGCATGGTGGCGATCTGGGCCAGACCGGCTCGGTGAACTTCATGTTCGACCGCAAGGGCGAGATCATGTACGCGGCGAGCGCCGGTGACGCGGATACCGTCATGATGGCCGCGATCGAAGCAGGTGCCGAGGATGTCGAAAGCGACGAGGACGGCCACTGGATCTATACCTCGGACACCGATCTGGCCGAGGTCTCGACCGCGCTGGAAGCGTCCTTGGGCGAATCCGAACACGCCAAGCTGATCTGGAAGCCTCAGGCCCCGACCGAGATCGACCTCGAGACTGCGCAGAAGCTGATGAAGCTGCTCGATGCGCTGGAAGAGGATGACGACGTCCAGAACGTCACCGGGAACTTCGACATTCCGGAAGACGTGGCGTCCCAGCTTTAAAGCTTGCGACGCGCACCGCATGGATCAGGGCCGCAGTTCCGCTGCGGCCCTTTCTCTTACGGCGCGGCTCAAGGGGGCGAGTGCCGGGCGAAGCGCGCGCTGAACCTGCCAATACAGCGGCACGTCGAGGGGCAGGGGGCTGAGCAGAGCAAGGCGACCCGATCCGAGCGCCGGACCAGACATGGCGTCGGGGATCATGCCCCAGCCGATGCCCAGCTCGATGACTCGGGCGAAGGGTTCAGATGCCGGAACATGATGTCCACGCAAATGCAGTCGCCGGCCCGTGACGGCCTCGGCCCAGCGGGATTGCGCAGCATCCTTGCTGTTGAAGATCACCGCCGGCGCGGCCAGAAGCGCCTCTGCCGTCGGGCCTTGCGGGAAGTGGCGGGCGATGAAATCGGGCGTGGCAAGGGCGTGATAGCGCATCTTGCCAAGCGCGGTCACCTCGCAGCCGGGAACGGGGCGAGGGTCCGAGCAAAGCGCAGCCGTCACCTCACCCTTGCCCAGCCAGTCGCGCGCGTGATCCTGATCATCGACCAGCAGATCGTAGATGACATCCAGCGCGGCCATGACCGGCGGAAACCATGTCGCCAGACTATCAGCGTTGACAGCAATCCGCAGGATGGCCGGCTGGCTTGCTTGGCTTTCCCCGAGACTGCGCTCCAAGATCAGCACCTGGTCCAGGTGCTGGACCAGTCGCATCGCGCGTTCGGTCGCTCGGGCAGGTGGACCGCGATGCAGCAGCACTTCGCCCATACGCTCCTCAAGCCCCTTGATACGCTGCGAGATCGCCGATGGCGTGACGCCAAGGGCTGCGGCGGCCGCCTCGAACGAGCCGCGGCGGATGATTTCGGCAAGAGCGGCAAGCGCCGGGTAGTCAAGCATAAGCAAAACTTAAGGTGGGAAAGTATTTTGAATTTGCCTGATCCCGCATGTTGCCGCAAGCCTGCACGCGGACAGGAGAAAATCCATGCAGACATATCTTGCGGGGCTTGGGACAGGCCTCTCGCTCATTTTGGCAATCGGGGCGCAGAACGCCTTTGTCCTGAAACAGGGTCTGCTTGGGCGTCATGTGTTTGCGACATGCGCCTTCTGCGCCCTCTCGGATGCGCTGCTGATTGCCGCAGGCGTGGCCGGCGCGGGCGCGCTAGCGGCGCATGCACCGTGGTTTCTCCTGCTCATGCGCTGGGGAGGAGCGCTCTTTCTGCTGGTATATGGCGCGCGCGCCTTGCGGAAGGCGCTTCGTGGCGGGGCGGCACTGCATGCCGGCGAGGGTGCGGCCGGGCTTGGGGCCACACTTGCTGTCGTCGCAGCTCTGACCTGGCTCAACCCGCATGTCTGGCTCGACACGGTGGTATTGCTGGGGTCGGTTTCAAGCGGCTTCGATGAGCAGGCGGTCTTTGCTCTTGGCGCCATCTCCGGATCGATCCTGTTCTTTTTTGGCCTTGGCTACGGCGCCCGACTGCTGAGCCCGGTCTTTTCAAGGTCGGTGGCGTGGAGGGTTCTCGATCTTGCCGTCGCCATCACGATGTGGACGATCGCGGTCGGGCTGATCCTTAAGGGCTGAGGGCTTGCGTGCACGCGGGCAAGGCGTCATGGCTTGCGACATGAGCACGATCACCGCCGCACCGCCCCGCCGAGACCTGATCGGCATATTCTGGATGCTGACCGCCGGTCTCAGCTTCGTCGCAGTCAATGGTACGGTGCGGTGGCTCGGCAATGCCCTGCCTGCGCCTGAGGGGGCCTTCATCCGCTTTGCCTTCGGGCTGGTCTTCCTGATCCCGGCGCTTCTGCCTGCGCTGAGGCGCGGCTTCACGCCCCGTATCTGGCGCATGTTCGCCTTGCGCGGCGGGTTGCACACGCTGGCGGTGATCCTGTGGTTCTACGCCATGGCACGGATTACCGTGGCCGAGGTCACGGCCATCGGCTTTCTCAACCCTATCGTCGTCACCATCGGGGCGGCGCTGCTGATGGGCGAGCGGATTTCATGGCGCCGCGCCCTGGCCATCGCGGTCGCGCTGATCGGAGCGATGATCGTCCTGAGGCCGGGCATCCGTATGCTCGAACCCGGTCACTTCGCGCAGCTTGGCGCCTCGGTCACGTTCGGCGCGTCGTACCTGGTCGCCAAGCGCCTGTCCGAGCAGGTTCCGGCCGCCGTCGTGGTCGCGATGATGTCGCTGACGGTCTGTATCGGTCTTGCCCCGTTCGCGGCGCTGAACTGGGTGCCTCCGACGCCTACGCAATGCGCGGTCCTGGCCTGCACCGCGTTCTTCGCGACGGCTGGCCACTATGCGATGACCCGAGCCTTTGCCGCCGCGCCGCTGACTGTCACGCAACCAGTCGTCTTCCTGCAATTGATCTGGGCCAGCCTGCTCGGTGCGCTGGTCTTTGCCGAGCCGGTGGATGTCTGGGTGCTTGTCGGAGGTGCGGTGATGATCGGCGCGATCAGCTACATCACCTGGCGCGAGGCGCGGTTGCGGCGGGCTCCTATCACCCCGCCGCCTGATCTTCCCAAGGAAGTCTAACGCAGGTTCCAGTAATCCGGTCCTCTGCGGCCGTGCGGCTCCAGTCCGATGTCACGCAAGATGTGATCCGAAAGATCCGTCACTGGTCGAGGACGTATTCGACCCCGCCGGACCGCCGCGCGCATCAGGGCAAGGCTGACACGCAGCAATCCGTGATTGTCGATCAGATCGTCCAACGGCGCGCGAAGATCCCGCACGGGGCGGAGAATGGTTGTATTCATCTGGTGTCTGCCGCCTGCTTGCGCAGGTCGGCTCCCTAATTGAGGTTTGGTAATGGTCGACATGGCGCAGCGCGCGTCAGCGCCTGCGGAAAATGTCGGTCATGATCGGTGAAATACCCTGGTCGGGCGGTCCGGATCGGGTTCCGTCAGCCCCGTCGCGAGCGGCAATGCCAAAACGGCATGGTGCCGGAAAGGGCGGTTGGAACGGCGAAGATATGGTTCATGCCAGTGCCCTTTCTGTGCGAGGTTGCGGAACAGGCTGTTGATAGGCACGGGACTTGATTCGAAGCAACCCGCCACGCATTGAAGCGGGCGGGTGCGGCCGGTTTGCAACGGCGATGGCGCACAGGCTTTTCAACCGGCTCGGGACACTAGTGCTCGGAAGCACCTCCACCCCGGGCATTCGGCGCGACCAGACGGCTCATGATGCCCTGCTGGGTAACCCTTCCGCCACCTTCGAGCGGCAGCGCGTCGAAGCCGCTTTCGGTCATCATCCGCATCACGTCGCGGATCGGAGTTTCCCGGCTGATCGGCGCGCCCGGCGCATCCTGTGGCTCGGCCATGTCCTCGGCGGTCAGCACGCCCAGCGGGTTCATATGGGCGACAAAATCCTCGACATAGGCATCGACGGGATTGGCGATGATCTCGCGCGCGGTCCCGACCTGAACGATCCGCCCGCCTTCCATCAGTGCGATCCGGTTGCCGATGCGGAAAGCCTCGTCCAGGTCGTGGCTCACGAAGATGATGGTCCTGCGGGCGACCTTCTGCAGTTCGAGCAGTTCATCCTGCAAGCGGTTTCTGATGAGCGGATCGAGCGCCGAGAAGGGCTCATCCATCAAGAGGATGGGCGCCTCGGTGGCGAAAGCGCGGGCCAGCCCGACACGCTGCTGCATCCCGCCCGAGAGATCCCCCACCTTCCGGTCGGCCCAGTCCGTCAGCCCGACTGTCGCAAGCTGCGCCTCGACACGGCGATGGCGCTCGGACGCGGGAATGCCCCCGAGTTCGAGGCCAAGCCCGACATTTTCCCGCACCGAACGCCAGGGCAGCAGCCCGAATTGCTGAAACACCATCGCGACGCGGTTGCGGCGCAGACGGCGCAGCTCGGATTCGCGCGCTTTGGTCACCGAGGCCATGTGGTCGCCATCCCAGACCCGGACCTCGCCGCGGCAGACGCCATTGAGCCCGTTCACTGCCCGCAGGAGCGTGGACTTGCCCGAACCGGAAAGCCCCATCAGCACGAGAATTTCGCCCTCGCGGACGTTCAGCGAGCAATTGTGAACGCCCAGGACCTGCCCGGTCTCGGCCTTGATCGGCCCGCGCTCGAGGCCCTGATCCATCAGGGGCAGGGCGGCTTCGGGGTTGTCGCCAAAGACGATGTTGACGTTGTCGAACTCGACGGCATTCTGTTCATTCATCATGTTTCCCCACGCGCAGCATCCGGTCGAGCATGATGGCCACGACCACGATGATGAATCCGCTTTCGAAGCCCAAGGCGGTGTTCACGCTGTTCAGCGCCCGAACGACCGGTACGCCCAGTCCGGAGGCGCCGACCAGGGCCGCGATCACGACCATCGACAGCGACAGCATGATCGTCTGGTTCAAACCGGCCATGATCTGGGGCAGGGCCGAGGGCAGTTCGACCTTCCACAGAAGCTGGCGCGGTGTGGCGCCGAATGCGGTTGCGGCCTCGACGAGCGGCCGCGGGGTCGAGCTGATGCCGAGATGGGTCAGGCGGATTGGGGCGGGCAGGACGAAGATGACCGTCGCGATCAGGCCCGGAACCATGCCGATCCCGAAAAAGACGATGGCCGGGATCAGATAGACGAAGGTCGGAAGGGTTTGCATCAGATCGAGCACGGGGCGCATCCAGGCATAGAGCCGGGGCCGGTGGGCGGCGGCGATGCCCAGCGGAACGCCGATTGCCATGCAGACCACACAGGCCGCCAGCACCAGCGTCAGCGATTGCATGGTCTCATCCCAGTAACCCTGGTTCAGGATGAACAGGAAGCCCAATGCCACCAGAAGGCAGGTCTTCCAGTTGCGCTGAAGTGCCCAGGTCAATGCTACGGCAAGCAGCGTGAAGATCAGCGGGTGGGGGAACTCCAGAATGGAGAGGATGCCGCCGATAAGCCATTCCATCCCCTTGGAGATGGCGTTGAAGATGAACGCACCATGGGCGTTCAGCCAATCGAATATGGCCTTCGCGGTCTTTCCGACCGGGATCTTTGTCCCGGTCAAGATGTCGGTCAATTGATCCATGCGTCCTTTTCTTTCTGCCGTTCGGGATCGTCAGACGCCCGCAAAGCCCGGCGTGACGACTTGTCGCCGGGGGAATCGGTCTGGACGGGCGGCATGACCCCGCAAACCGAGGCAGTGCCCCGGGGGCCATGTGGCGCGGGCAGAAGCTGTGCCATCTGCCCGCCGGTCATCATTTGGAGAGTGCCGTTTCCAGGGCGGCGAGAGCATCGGAGCCGTCAACGGTCGTGACACCTTCAAGCCACGGCTTTGCGGCATCCGGATTTGCCATCAACCAATCCCTGGCAGCATCGGCAGGATCTTCGCCGTCATTCAGGATCTTGCCCATGACCTCGTTTTCCATGGCCAGGGTGAATTCCAGGTTCTCGAGAAACTTCCCTACATTCGGGCATTCCTTGACATATCCTGCCCGGACGTTGGTATCGACCCGGGCGCCGCCGAAATCGGGGCCGAAGATATCGTCGCCGCCGGCCAGATAGGTCAGCTTGAACTGCGTGTTCATCGGGTGCGGTTCCCAGCCCAGGAAGACCACCGGCTGACCGGCGCCGTCGGCGCGCGCCACCTGTGCCAGCATCCCCTGTTCGGAGCTTTCGATGATCTCGAAGGTCCCAAGGTCGAACTTGTTGTCGGCCACCATTTCAAGCAGCAGGCGGTTTCCGTCGTTGCCGGGCTCGATTCCGTAGATCTTGCCGTCAAGTTCGTCCGCATGTGCTGCGATCTTCGAATAGTCGTCGATCCCGAGCTTGGCACCGGCTTCGTTCGTGGCGAGCGTGTATTTCGCGCCGGTGAGATTGGTCCGCAGCACCTCGACGCTGCCTGAATCGCGATAGGGCTTGAGATCGCCTTCCTGGCTCGGCATCCAGTTGCCCAGGAACACGTCGACGTCATTCTTCGCCATGGCCGTATAGGTCACAGGCAGGGACAGCACCTTGATTTCGGTTTCGTATCCCAGCGCCTGAAGGACGGTCGTAGCCAAAGCCGTTGTGGCGGTGATGTCGGTCCAACCCACATCCGAGAACACGACATCGCTGCATCCTGCTGCCTCCTGCGCCATGCCCGGTGCGGCAGAGGCCAAAGTCAGGGCAAACCCGGCGGCGATGGCTGCGAAACTGCGGCACTGTGTCATCTTTTACTCCCTGTTTCGTTGACTGTCAGTCGGATTAAGGTTTTTATTGATTGACGAGTCAATCAAAAGTCGGCTAGCTCCGCTTGCCCTCAAGCAATTCCTCTGTTGCGGGAACGAAAATGCCCAAGCTTGGTGCAGAACCTATCCGAAAGGCCGCGTTAATCAACGCCACCATAACCACCGTGGGGCGCGCCGGCTCTCTTGATGTGACTGTCGCGCAAATCGCGCGCGAGGCCGGAATGTCCACTGCGCTGGCTCATCACTACTTCGGCTCCAAGGAGCGCATCTTTCTTGCTGCGATGCGGCATATCCTCAGCCAGTATCGGGTTTCAACGACGACGGCCTTGAAGGCGGCCAAAAATCCGCGCGAACGACTGGCTGCGATCGTGCACGCAAGCTTTGGCCCCGGCAACTTCGAACGGGAAGCCATCGCGGCGTGGCTCAGCTTCTACGCCTTGGCCCTGGTCGATTCGGAGGCTGGCCGTCTGCTTGCAGTCTATCACAAGCGCCTGCGATCGAACCTGCTCGTGGCCCTTCGTCCGCTGGTGGGTGCCGAGGCCGAGCCGACAGCCCGCACCCTTGGCGCCCTGATCGACGGCGTCTACCTGCGCGCGGCACTCTCGAATGAATATGACGGCGAAACCGCCGAGCGACTGACACTCGACTATCTGGAAAAGGTCCTGCGATGAGTGATTCCCCGAGCCATTCCGCCCAGCCCGCCGCCAGTCTGTTCATCGACGGTCGGTCGGTCGACGGGCAGGGGCCCGCGCTGCAGGTGCTCTACCCCTATTCCGGCGAGGTGATCGCGGAACTTCGCGAAGCGACACCCGAACAGGTTGCCGAGGCAACAGCCGCCGCCGCCGCCGCTCAGCCTGCCTGGGGCGCGATGCGCCCGGTCGAGCGCGGCCGGGTTCTGATGCGCGCAGCCCAGATCATCCGCGAGCGGGCCGAGGAGCTGGCCCGGCTGGAGACGCTGGATACGGGAAAGCCGATCCAGGAAACGCGGGTCGCGGACTGGCCTTCGGGGGCAGATGCGCTGGAATATTTCGCAGGTCTCGCGCCCACCGTGACGGGACAAACCATGCCCCTGGGGGGCGATTTCGTCTATACGATCCGCGAACCGCTGGGGGTCTGCGCGGGAATCGGAGCCTGGAACTATCCCAGCCAGATCGCCTGCTGGAAGGCTGCGCCCGCGCTGGTCATGGGCAATGCCATGGTCTTCAAGCCCAGCGAGGAAACGCCGCTTGGCGCCCTGAAGCTTGCCGAGATCCTGATCGAGGCTGGCCTGCCGCCCGGTGTCTTCAACGTGGTGCAGGGGCGTGGTGCGGTGGGCGCTGCGCTGGTGACCGATCCGCGGGTCGACAAGGTTTCGCTGACGGGCTCTGTCGCGACCGGTCAGAAGGTCTATGCCGCTGCCGCAGAAGGCATGCGCCATGTCACGATGGAACTGGGCGGCAAGTCACCGCTGATCGTTTTCGACGACGCCTCGCTTGAGGATGCCGTTGGCGCCGCGATCCTCGCGAACTTCTACTCCTCGGGGCAGATCTGCTCGAACGGAACGCGGGTCTTTGTCCAGAATGGCATTCTGCCTGCTTTCCTTGATCGACTGGCCGCACGCTCGGCCGAGGTCCGTATGGGTGACCCGATGGACGAGGCGACGCAACACGGCCCGATCATCAATGCCGGGCAGGTCGCGAAGATCCGCGACGCGATCGCCCGCGGTCAACACGAAGGCGCGCGGCTGGTCTGCGGCGGACCGGGCGAGGGGGCTTTCGTGCCGCCGACCGTCTTTGCCGATGTGACCGACGACATGTGGATCGCGCGTGAGGAAATCTTTGGCCCCGTCATGTCGGTGCTGAGCTTCGACACGGAAGAGGAAGCCCTGTCGCGGGCGAATGCCACACCTTATGGATTGGCGGCAGGTGTGTTTACCCGCGACCTCTCGCGCGGGCATCGCGTGGCGGCGGCGCTGCAGGCGGGCACGACCTGGATCAATACCTATAACCTGACCCCGATCGAGGCTCCATTCGGCGGGGTCAAGCTGTCGGGCATAGGCCGCGAGAACTCGGCCGCCGCGATCGAGCACTATTCTCAGTTGAAATCGGTCTATGTCGGAATGGGGACTGTGGATGCACCCTATTGATCTCATCGGCGGACCCTCGGGCCACAGGGGGCTGAAATGATTCCCGATTACGTCATCGTCGGTGCAGGTTCCGCCGGTTGTGCGCTGGCCTATCGCCTGGTCATGGCCGGCAAGCGGGTCGACATGATCGAATATGGCGGATCGGATGTCGGGCCGTTCATCCAGATGCCGGCGGCGCTGAGCTATCCGATGAACATGCGCCGCTATGACTGGGGTTTTTCCTCGGAGCCCGAGGCCCATTTGGGTGGGCGCAGACTGGTGACGCCACGCGGCAAGGTGGTGGGTGGATCGTCGTCGATCAACGGGATGGTCTTCGTGCGGGGACATGCGCGCGATTTCGATCATTGGGCGGAAAGTGGTGCGGCGGGCTGGTCCTATGCCGACGTTCTGCCCTATTTCAAGCGCATGGAATCATCGCATGGCGCGGTCAGCGAATATCGCGGCACCGAAGGTCCGCTGCATGTCACACGTGGCTCGCGCAAGAACCCGCTTTTCAACGCCTTCATCAGGGCTGGCAGGGAAGCGGGCTATCCCATGACCGAGGATTACAATGGCGCCCGGCAGGAAGGCTTCGGCGCCATGGAGGCGACGATCTGGGAAGGCCGTCGCTGGTCGGCCGCCAACGCCTATCTGCGCCCTGCACAGGAAACCGGTCGGCTGCGGCTGCGGCGCGGGCTGGCCCAAAGGGTCGTATTCGAAGATGGGCGCGCAGTCGGGGTCGAAGTCAGAAACACGCGCGGCGTCAATGTCTTCCGTGCACGACATGAGGTGATTCTTTCGGCGAGCTCGATCAATACGCCGAAGCTGCTGATGCTTTCGGGGATCGGTCCGGCGGATCACCTGGCCGAACACGGGATCGAAATTCGGGCGGATCGTCCGGGCGTGGGCGCGAACCTGCAAGATCACCTTGAAGTCTACATGCAATACACCGCGACGCAGCCGATCACGCTGTACAAACACTGGAACCTGTGGGGCAAAGGGTCGATCGGGGCGCAATGGATGGCCACTGGAAGCGGGTTGGGTGCCTCGAACCAGTTCGAAAGCTGCGGCTTCATCAGGTCGCGCGCGGGACTGGAATATCCCGATATCCAGTATCACTTCCTGCCGCTTGCCGTGCGCTATGACGGCAAGGCTGCGGCCGAGGGCCACGGCTTTCAGGTGCATGTCGGGCCAATGCGTTCAAAATCGCGCGGTACTGTCAGGCTGAAATCTCCAGACCCAAGGGACGCGCCCGAAATCCGCTTCAACTACATGTCGCATGCCGATGACTGGGCCGAGTTCCGCGCCTGCGTGCGCCTGACCCGCGAAATCTTCGAGCAACCCGCCATGGCCGCGTACAAGGGCCACGAAATTCAGCCCGGAGAAGCGGTCGTCAGCGATGCCGAAATCGATGCCTTCATCCGCGAACATGCCGAATCGGCATTTCATCCCTGCGGAACCGCGCGGGTCGGACGTGCCGACGACGAAATGGCGGTGGTCGATCCGGAACTCAAGGTGATCGGTGTCGAAGGTCTGCGCGTGGCCGACAGCTCGATCTTTCCGCGCATCACGAACGGAAATCTCAATGCTCCGTCGATCATGACCGGCGAAAAGGCAGCGGATCACGTTCTGGGGCAGGGGATGCTTGCGCCGATGAACCTTGGGCCGGAAATTGCTTCGGACTGGCAGGATCAGCAGCGCTCGCTTTAGGTTCCCCGCGCCTATTTGTCCCTGTTCTTCAGCAGATCCGCGAGTCCCGCGAAGGGCTTGCGGGTTTCCCCTTCGGGCTCCGGGTCGGGCTCGTCAAGATTGGCACCGTCGGCACGGGGATAAAGCGGCAGGGCAAGGGTCAGTGCCTCGATCATCATGGCTTCGATGTCGATGAACTGGCCCAGCGGCTCGACCTCATCATCGCGCATTTCGACCTCTTCGCCCTCGGGCGTGGTGGCGTGGGGCGAGAAGAGGCGGTGCAGCTCTTCGTTCAACGCCGTCTTGACCGGGGCAAGCGTCACGACGCAGGGTTGGACGACCTTTGCGGTCAGCCGTCCGGTCACCTCCCATGCGTCGCTTTGCGCCGGGCGTATCTCGCCCTTGAAGCGCAAGGCCGGAAGCGAATTCAGGCCAAGCTCGGCCGCGATCGCGGCACGGGCCTCGGAATCAGGGGCAAGTTCGAACTGGGTCGGCTGCCGCGGGTTGAGTTGCGCCACGCGGTAGCGGTTATGGGAGCGGGCGGGTTGCGTCATGGCGGGGCCTTTCCGGCACTGTCGAGGCCGTTACTGGGATATTCTTGAGCGCGGGGCATGAGTTTGCTAAGCCGGTCGCGCGACGTCAACAGGCGCATAAGGGACAGGTGCACGATGAAGATTTCTCGACGGCAGATCATGGCTTTCGCACTGACTGCCTCCGTCGCACTTGTAGCCTGCGCGCCGATCTATCGCAATCACGGCTATGTTCCGGCAGATGACGAACTTGCGCAGGTCGCGGTCGGCCAGACGAACCAGGCCGATCTGGAGGGCCTGATCGGTCGTCCCAGCTCGCAAGGGCTGCTGACCGGCTCGGCCTGGTACTATGTCGGATCGCGCTGGGAATATTACGGCCCCCGTGAACCGCGCGAAATCAATCGCGAAGTGGTGGCGGTCAGCTTCACCGAGGCGGGGACGGTGTCGAACATCGAGCGTTTCGGGCTTGAACGGGGCCGCGTCGTGGTTCTGTCGCGACGCGTCACCGATACCGGCGTGACCAGCCTTGGCCTAGTCCGCCAGCTCATGGGCAATGTCGGCCGGGTCTCGGCAGGCGACATCGTTCAGTAAGGTTCATGAAAAAAAAAGGGCGCCGAATGCGGCGCCCTTCTTTCAACCGGCGTCGGGAACGAAGCGAAGTGCGACGCCGTTGATGCAATATCTCAGCCCGGTCGGCGGCGGACCGTCGGGGAACACATGCCCCAGATGAGCGTCGCAACGATGGCAGCGCACTTCCGTGCGAATCATCCCGTGGCTCGCATCGTGATGTTCGTCGATATTGCCGCCCGCGCGGGAAAAGCTTGGCCATCCGCAGAAGCTTTCGAATTTGGCATCCCCGTCGAACAGTCTTGCGTTGCAGCAGGCGCATTCGTAGTGGCCGGGGCCCTTCGGAAAGCCCGGATGGGAAAACGGCCGCTCGGTGCCAGCCTGCCGCGTGACGCGAAAAGTTTCGGCATCCAGTTCGGCCTGCCATTCGGCATCGGATTTGATCACGCGATCCGTCATCTTTGTCCTTCATAATGTAGCATCCGTGTTACAAGATAGGTGCAGGGAGGACAGGAACAAGACGGGATGCGTCGAGCGCTTTCGTCTTCCGGGGGATTAGGCAGGGGTGCCATGATGGCATTGCGCAAAGGCCGTTACGAAGTTCTTGTTGCCAAGGGTCCGGAACAGATACGAGAAGCGCAGCAGCTTCGCTGGCTGTGTTTCGTCGGCAAGCGGAGCCAGCTTGAGCCGACCGATGATTCGATCGACGCGGATGATTACGACGACAGGTGCACCCATGTGCTGATTCGCGAAATCCCGACGGGCAAGCTGGTCGCCTGCTTCCGCATGCTGACGCTTTCCGGCGGTTGCGAGATCGGGGACAGCTATTCGGCCCGCTACTACAACCTGTCCCGCCTTCTTGAATTTGACGGCAAGATGGTCGAGATCGGGCGTTTCTGCATCCATCCCGAGCGTCAGGACCCTGATATCCTGCGCCTCGCCTGGGGCGCCCTGGCGCGCCATGTCGACGCGGAAGGTGTCGAGATGCTTTTTGGCTGCTCAAGTTTCATGGGGACGGATACGCAGGGCTACGAGGACGCATTTGCCATGCTGCGCGAACGCCATCTGGCGCCGAAACGCTGGCTTCCCCGCGTCAAGGCACCAAAGGTTTTCCGCTTCGCGCGCGCACTCAAGCTGCGCAAGCCCGACCCCCGCCTTGCCATGGCTGCGATGCCGCCATTGCTGCGATCCTATCTCGCCATGGGCGGTTGGGTCAGCGATCACGCAGTGGTAGATCAGCAGATGAATACGCTGCATGTCTTCACCGGGCTCGAGATCCGCGCCATTCCCCCGGGTCGGGCGAAACTCCTGCGCGCTGCGGGCGCATAAGCGGGCTTTGCAAAGCCCCCCCAAACCGCCTATGAGCCGCCCCATGAGCGACAGATTCCAGTTTTCCGTCTCGGCCACCGATGGCCGTGCCCGTACCGGCGTGATCCAGACCCCGCGGGGCGAGATCCGCACCCCCGCCTTCATGCCCGTCGGGACAGCCGCGACGGTCAAGGCGATGATGCCCGAATCGGTGCGCGCCACCGGTGCGGACATCCTGCTTGGCAATACCTACCACCTGATGTTGCGCCCCGGCGCCGACCGCGTCGCGCGGCTCGGCGGGCTGCACAAGTTCATGAACTGGGAACGGCCCATCCTGACCGATTCGGGGGGCTTTCAGGTCATGAGCCTGTCGAGCCTGCGCAAGCTGACCGAGGAAGGCGTGACCTTCGCGAGCCATGTCGATGGCTCGAAGCATTTCCTGTCGCCGGAAACCAGCATGGAGATCCAGCGCAAGCTGGGCTCGGACATCGTCATGGCCTTTGACGAATGCCCGGCGCTGCCCGCCACCGACGAAGAGGTCGCGAAATCCATGCGCATGTCGATGCGCTGGGCGCAGCGTAGCCGCGACGCCTTTGGCGACCGGCCCGGCCATGCGCTTTTCGGCATCATGCAGGGCGGGGTCACGCCGGAGTTGCGCGAGGAATCGGCCGAGGCACTGAAATCCATCGGCTTCGAGGGCTATGCGATCGGCGGCCTCGCCGTCGGCGAGGGCCAGGAGGCCATGTTCGGCGTCCTCGACTATGCCCCCGGTTTCCTGCCCGAGGACAAGCCGCGCTACCTGATGGGCGTGGGAAAGCCCGACGATATCGTGGGGGCGGTCGTCCGCGGCGTCGACATGATGGATTGCGTGCTGCCCTCGCGCTCGGGGCGGACGGGCCAGGCCTGGACGCGTCGCGGCCAGGTCAACATCAAGAATGCCCGCCATGCCGATGATCCGCGCCCGCTGGACGAACATTGCACCTGCCCAGCCTGCACCGGCTATTCTCGCGCCTATCTGCATCACGTGATGCGTTCGGGCGAGATGATCTCGGGGATGCTCTTGACCTGGCACAACCTGCACTACTTCCAGGAATTGATGGGCGGACTGCGCGCCGCCATCTCGGCGGGACGATTGGCCGATTTCGTGACCGAATTCGAGGCGCAGCGGGCACAGGGTGACATAGAACCTTTATGAAGCGTCACGTCGCGCCTTGATTTTCCTGCAAGGTTAGGTGAAGGCCGGATACAAGATTCGGCGGACGCCCCGCCCATGCCTGAAAGAAGTCAATGTCCGCCAGCCCCAAGACCGCCCGCCGAGAAGACATCCGCACGATCACGACCACGGCAGAACTCGCCGAGTTCTGCGCATTGGCCAAGACCCAGCCCTATGTCACGCTCGATACCGAGTTCCTGCGAGAGCGCACCTATTATTCGAAACTCTGCCTGATCCAGGCCGCCTTGCCCCCGGCATCGAGCCTGAAGGCCGAAGGCGGACCGGCCGTTCTGATCGACCCGCTGGTCGAGGGGTTGTCGCTTGAGCCGCTTTATGACCTCTTCCGTCACAAGGCGACGGTCAAGGTCTTTCACGCGGCGCGTCAGGATCTGGAAATCTTCTTCCACGACGCCGGGGTCTTCCCGGACCCGCTTTTCGATACCCAAATCGCGGCGATGGTTTGCGGCTTTGGCGAGCAGGTCGGCTACGAGACCCTGGTCAAGAAGATCGCGCGCCAGCCGCTCGACAAGTCGTCGCGCTTCACCGACTGGTCGATCCGTCCGCTATCCGATGCCCAGGCATCCTATGCCCTGGCCGATGTGACCCATCTGCGCGCGATCTACGAATTCCTCGCCGAGCAGTTGCACAAGACTGAACGTGCGCCCTGGCTCGAAGAGGAAGTTGCGGTTCTGCTGAATCCGGAAACCTACATCACCCGCCCCGAAGAGGCATGGCAGCGCGTGCGGACCCGTTCGGGCTCGCCTCGTTTCCTTGCCATCGTGCGGGAACTGGCCCGTTTCCGCGAAACCTATGCCCAGGAACGCGACATCCCGCGCGCCCGCGTCTACAAGGATGATGCGTTGATCGAGCTGGCATCGACCAAGCCACTCAGCGAGTCGGATCTCGGCAAATCGCGGCTTCTGCTGCGCGATGCGCGACGCGGCGATATCGCCAACGGCATTCTTGCGGCCGTGAAGGAAGGGCTCGAGACCAAGGATCTCCCGAAACCCGCGCCGGATGAACCGGGTCGCCCTGGAAATGCCGCACTGGCCGAACTGCTGCGCGTTTTGCTCAAGGCCAAGTCGGATGAGGCGGGCGTTGCGCCGCGTCTGATCGCCTCGGCCGCCGATCTGGACGCGATCGCCTCGGGCGCGCGTGAGATTCCGGCGCTGTACGGCTGGCGAGCCGAGGTTTTCGGCCGCGACGCGCTTCGGCTTGCCGCAGGCGAAATCGCCCTGTCGGCGCATAACGGCGCGGTGAAGGTCGTGTCGGTCGCCGGCTAATTCTCCTCCTCTTTCTCGTCACGGGCGGCCTTTTCGAACATCGCCCGGACGAGGCTCAGAACGATCAGCGCCAAGGCGGTGACCAGCAGGGCCAGCCGCAGGTCGCCCGTGCCGCAGCACAGTCCGATCGCACCGCAAAGCCACATCGACGCCCCGGTCGTGAGACCACGGACAGAGCCATGGCTGATGATGATGCTGCCCGCCGCCAGAAAGGCGACGCCCGCAGTCACCGCTTCGATCAGGCGCAGCGGGTCGATGCGCTGCTCGGCCTCCGTGGCATTGGTGAAATCAACAAGGTTGAGGGCGACCAGCGTGAAGCAGGCGGCCGCCAGCGAAATCAGCATATGCGTGCGCAGCCCCGCGGCCCGGTTCCGAAGCTCGCGTTCCCAGCCAAGCGCGCCGCCCAGCAATACGGCCATGCACAGCCGCAGAACCACGACCCCAAAGGGTTGGCTCATCGGGCGCGCGAATTCCCCGGCAAGTACATCGAGCATTTGCTCACTTTCGCGAAGCCTTCTCCTCGATCCCCGAACGCCCTTCGCGGCGGTCGAGTTCATTTTCGACATCTGCCAGCGTCACATCGCGTGCGGCCAGCATGACGAGCAGGTGATAGATCGAGTCGGCCGCTTCGGCGATCAGCTTGTCCCGATCGCCCTTGACCGCCTCGATGATCGCCTCGACCGCTTCCTCGCCGAATTTCTCGGCGCATTTCTCGGGGCCCTTGGACAAGAGCTTGGCGGTCCAGCTGGTTTCTGGATCGGCGCCCTTGCGGGATGCGATCGTTTCGGCAAGCCGCTGGAGCGCGCTCATGTCAGCCTCACGGGGATGCCAGCGGCGGCCAGGTGTTCCTTGGCCTCGCTTACGGTAAAGGTGCCGAAATGGAAGATCGAGGCCGCCAGCACCGCCGAGGCATGACCTTCCAGCACGCCTTCGGCCAGGTGTTCCAGCGCGCCGACGCCCCCCGAGGCGATGACGGGGATGTTGACCGCATCCGCCACGGCGCGGGTCAGCGGGATGTTGAAGCCCGATTTCGTTCCGTCACGATCCATGCTTGTCAGAAGGATCTCGCCCGCGCCCTTGGCGGCGACGGTCCGGGCAAATTCGACGGCGTCGATCCCGGTGGGCTTGCGCCCGCCATGGGTGAAGATCTCCCATTTCCCCGGAGCGACGGTCTTGGCGTCGATGGCGCAGACGATGCATTGGCTGCCGAAACGGTCGGCAGCCTCGGCGATGACGTCCGGATCGGCGACGGCAGCTGAATTGAAGCTGACCTTGTCGGCGCCCGCCAGCAGCAGGGCGCGGACGTCGTGATGGCTGCGCACGCCGCCGCCCACGGTCAGGGGCACGAAACAGGCTTCGGCCGTGCGGGTGACGAGGTCATACATCGTGCCGCGGTTTTCATGCGTGGCATGGATGTCGAGAAAGCAGATCTCGTCCGCGCCTGCGGCGTCATAGGCGCGCGCGGCCTCGACCGGGTCGCCCGCATCCACCAGATCGACGAAATTCACGCCCTTGACGACACGGCCATCGGCCACGTCGAGGCAAGGGATCACCCGCGTCTTGAGCATCTTGCCCCCTTATGCCAGCGCGCGCAGCGCCTCGCCCAGATTGATCGCGCCATCGTAAAGCGCCCGGCCCGAGATCGCACCCGCAATCGAGCGTGCATCGCGCAGCGCCAGCAGATCCTGCATCGAACTGACGCCGCCCGAGGCGATGACGGGGATGTTGACGGCACGGGCCAGCGCCTCGGTCGCGGGGATGTTCGGCCCCTGCATCGCGCCGTCGCGGTCGATATCGGTGTAGATGATCGCGGAAACGCCGGCATCTTCGAACTGATGGGCGAGTTCAGTCACCATGATATTGGTTTCCTCGGCCCAGCCGCGGGTCGCCACGCGACCGCCGCGAGCGTCGATCCCGACCGCGATCTTGCCGGGGAATGCCAGAGCGGCCTCGCGCACCAGTGAGGGGTTCTCGACAGCGACGGTGCCCAGGATCACCCGCGACAGCCCGCGATCGATCCAGCTTTCGATCGTCGCCATGTCGCGGATGCCGCCCCCAAGCTGCGCGGGGATCTTCACGGCGGCCAGGATCGCCTCGACCGCCTCGGCATTGACCGGATGCCCGGCAAAGGCGCCGTTCAGGTCGACGAGATGCAGCCATTGCGCTCCGGCCTCCTCGAAGGCCTTTGCCTGGGCAGCCGGGTCGGTGCCGAAAACGGTCGCCGCTTCCATGTCGCCGCGCAGCAGACGGACGCAATTGCCGTCCTTGAGGTCGATGGCGGGGTAAAGGATCATCGCGTCTCTCCTGTCGTTGGCGCCCCTTTGCCACAGGATGCCGACAATCGGAAGGGGCAGGGCGGTCAGGCGCGGCACTCTTGCCAACGCCACGTCACGCTTGATCGCGGCACATCCGCACCAGCAATCTCGGCCCAGGGGGCATGGTCCCCGAAGGGGAGGAAACAACGATGAAACGACCGGCAATCGCCGCAGCCCTTGTCCTGGGGGCGGCCATGGGGGGCTCTGTCGCTCAGGCGGGCGGCATCAGCGGCGTCTTTCAGACGCAGCCCAATGACCAGGGACAGATCGGCATGGTCCAGTTCTACGATTGCGGCGGCAAGTATTGCGGCAAGCTGGTTCGGTCCTTCGACATGTCGGGCAAGGAAATCACCTCGAAGAACACGGGCAAGAACATCGTTGCCGGAATGTCCGACGATGGGAACGGCAAGTTTTCCGGCGGGACGATCTGGGACCCGGGCTCGGACAAGACCTACAAGTCCAAGATGCAGCTCGATGGCCAGACGCTGAACGTATCGGGCTGCGTCGCTGTCTTCTGCAAGACGCAGAAATGGACCCGCGCACGGTAGGACATGATCCGGGGGGGCAAGCCCCCGGTCGTTCTCAGGGCTGCCAGCGTAGGAAATTCGAGATGATGCGCAGCCCCACATCCTGTGATTTCTCGGGGTGGAACTGGGTGCCGACGATATTGTCGCGCCCGACCACCGCCGTCACCGGGCCTCCGTAATCGGCCGTAGCCAGCAGGTGGGCCGGATCGCGGACCAGAAACTGCCAGCTATGGACGAAATAGGCGTGATCGCCCGTGGCGATGCCTTCAAGCAGCGGGTGCGGCTGCAGGACCGTCAGGTCGTTCCAGCCCATATGAGGGACTTTCAGGCCGAGCGCATCGATCGCGTCGATTTCTCCGCCGATCCAGCCAAGCCCTGTCGTGTCGCGGTATTCATGGCCGATTTCGGCCAGCATCTGCATGCCGACGCAGATCCCCATGAAGGGCACGCCCCGCGACAACACCGCTTCGCGCAATACCTCGACCATGCCGGGAACGGCGTTCAGTGCCTCGCGACAGGCAGGAAAGGCACCGTCGCCGGGCAGCACGATCCGGTCGGCCGCGCGCACCGCCTCGGGGTCCGATGTGACAAAGACCTCGGCGCCGGTCTCGCGCCCCATCAGGGCAAAGGCCTTCTCGGCCGAATGCAGGTTTCCGCTATCGTAATCAACCAGCGCAACGCGCATCACAAGGCCCCCTTGGTCGAAGGCAGCACGCCCGCCATGCGCGGATCGGGTTCGACCGCCTCGCGCAGCGCGCGGGCGACGGCCTTGAATGCGGCCTCGGCGATGTGATGGCTGTTGAAGCCGTGCAGCCGGTCCACGTGCAGGGTGATGCCGCCATGGGTCGAAAGCGCCTGGAAGAATTCGCGCACCAGTTCGGTATCGAAGGTGCCGATCTTCGGGCTCGGGAAATCGACGTTCCAGACCAGGAAGGGCCGCGCCGAAAGGTCCAGCGCGGCGCGGATCAGCGTGTCGTCCATGGCAAGGTGAAACCTGCCATAGCGCCGGATGCCCTTCTTGTCGCCAAGCGCCCTGGTCAGCGCCTGACCGATGGCGATGCCCACGTCCTCGACCGTATGGTGGTCGTCGATATGGAGGTCGCCCTTCGCGCGGACGGTCAGGTCGATCAGCGAATGGCGCGACAGCTGGTCCAGCATGTGATCGAAGAAGCCGACACCGGTCTGGTTGTCGTATTTGCCCGTGCCGTCGAGGTTCACTTCGACCTCGATCTGCGTCTCGGCCGTGTCGCGGGTGATGGTTGCGCGGCGCATCTGTTTCTCCGTTCAGGACCTGCCGCCTTATAGGCAACGATCCTTTGACTGAAAAGTCGCGGCAGGACTAGGATGGAGCGATAAACCTGTAAAAACCCGTCTCTTTCGTCGCTGCTTCCCATGACCTAACGCCATGAACAGGAGAGTGCATGAGCGATTCTGCAGACAATCCCTCTTCGGGGGTATCCGAGCCCGAGCCCCAGTTAGATGACGAAGGCTTTCCCGCCCCGGAGGGACCGACGGCCCTGATCGAGACCGATTACGAGATCGGGCAGGACAACATCCAGGGCGAGGGCGCAATTCCCTATGACATCCATCATGTCGTCTTCGGGATTTCCTCGGCGACGATCGTCATCTTCACGATCGGGACCCTGGCGTTGCAGTATTTCACCGCCCAGCCGCCGATCGACGGCGTGCCCCAGGCCAGCGGGTCAGAGATCTTCTTCATCGGGTTGCGGGCCTGGCTGACAAGGAATCTCGACTGGTTCTTCATGCTGACGGGGAACATATTCGTGCTGCTCTGCCTGGGGCTGATCCTGTCGCCACTGGGCAAGATCCGGCTTGGCGGGCCGGATGCGACGCCCGATTTCAACCGGTCGGGATGGTTTGCCATGCTTTTCGCCGCCGGGATGGGCATCGGGCTGATGTTTTACGGCGTGGCCGAACCGCTCAGCCACTATGCCGACGCGTTCGGTGGCCAGGTGATCGAAAACGGCGTCAGGGTCGATGTCGCGCCCCTGGACGGGGCCGAGGGGGATGCGCTTGAATCCCGCCGCCTTGCCATGGCAGCGACGATTTTCCACTGGGGGTTGCACCCATGGGGGATCTACGCGGTCGTGGCCCTGTCGCTTGCTCTGTTCAGCTTCAACAAGGGGCTGCCATTGACCATGCGCTCGGTCTTCTACCCGATCTTCGGAGAGAAGATCTGGGGCTGGCCCGGGCATGTCATCGACATCCTCGCCGTCTTCGCTACGGTCTTCGGGCTGGCGACCTCGCTGGGATTCGGGGCCGAGCAGGCCGCCGCGGGGCTGCATTTCCTGTTCAACATCGGCGAAGGCATGACGACCAAGATCGTCCTGATCTGCTGCATCATCGCAGTCGCGACGATCAGCGTGGTCCTGGGGGTGGACAAGGGCGTGCAGACGCTTTCGCGCGCGAACATGATCCTCGCGCTGCTGCTTTTGCTCTTCATCATCCTGACCGGACCCACGCGCCAGATCCTGACCGGCTTCTTCGCGAATCTTGGGGCCTATACCCGCGACCTCGTACCGCTGTCGAACCCGTTCGGCCGGACCGACGACCCCTTCCGCGAGGGCTGGACGGGCTTCTACTGGGCCTGGTGGATCAGCTGGTCGCCCTTTGTCGGCATGTTCATCGCCCGTGTCTCGCGCGGGCGCACGGTCCGGGAATTCCTGCTGGCCGTGCTGATCGTGCCCTCGATCATCTCGGTCCTGTGGATGACGGCGCTGGGCGGTACGGCCATCTCGCAATTCCAGTCGGGCATCACCGGGGTGGCTTCTGCCGCGGTCGAACTGCAGCTTTTCGAGATGCTCAGCCATCTGCCCGTTCATGCGATCAGCAGCTTCGTGGGCATCGTCCTGGTGATCGTCTTCTTCATCACCTCGTCTGATTCCGGCTCGCTCGTGATCGACACGATCTGCGCGGGGGGCAAGGTCGACTCGCCAACCCCCCAGCGCATCTTCTGGTGCACGTTCGAAGGCGTCGTCGCCATCGTGCTGCTGCTGGGGGGCGGGCTTGCCGCGCTGCAGGCCATGGCGGTTTCCACCGGCTTTCCCTTCGCCATCGTCCTGCTCGGGTCCGTCTGGGCGATAATCCGCGGCCTCTTGGACGAAAGGCGAGAGATCGAGGACGCAGAAGCCTAAGCTGGCGGCACGAATCTGCGGATGGGCGTGGCGAATCCTCGCCCATCCTTGTCATATGGGCCAAGCGATGCGAAAAAGTCACAAACCTGTGCCTTTGACCAGCGACCCCGAAAGGAATTCCGGCCGATGAGAGACGACCTGAATGCCAGCGAAAAGCGCCTGATCGCGGCGCTGGACCGAATCGACAGCTTCATCGACCGAACGGCCGGTCTGCGCCTCTCCAAGGACGCCCCGGCCCCGGAAGACGACGAGGATACCGCAGCCCAGCTGCAGGAAGCACGCGCGCAAAACCAGCGCCTTGCCGATGAACTCGATGCGCTGCGGGCGTCGCACAGTTCGGCGGTGGCCGGATTCGAGGCGCGTCTGGGGGTGATGAACGACCGCCTTGCCGAGACCGAGCAGCGCGCCGTCGAACTTGCCGCCGCCAACGAAGCCCTGAGCACCGCGAACCGAGCGCTGATCTCGGCGCATCCCGAAAACGGTGCCGACCAGGCACGCAGCGCGCTCGAGGCGGAAATCGAATCGCTTCGCGCAAGCCGCATGGCCGAGATGGGCAAGCTGGGCGAAATCATCGATTCGCTCGACCAGATGTTCAATGACCCGCAGGGGCAGGGGGAAGATCCCCTGCCGGGCGCCCGGCAGCCCGCGATTGTCGAGACGCCGATTGCGCCGAATACCGAAATGGCTGACAGCGTCGCCGGCGACCTGACCGAAGCAAGCGACGAGCAGAGAGGCTGAAAGACATGGCTGAGGTCGAATTTTCGATCGGACACAAATCCTACACCCTCGCCTGCCAGGAGGGAGAGGAGCGGCTGCTCAAACGCGCCGCCGCGATGCTTGATACCGAAGCCAGGGCGATCCTCGATCAGGCTGGGCGCATGCCCGAGCCGCGCCTTCTGTTGCTGGCGGGGCTGATGCTTGCCGATCGTACATCGGCGATCGAGGACAAGCTTGCCTCGGCCGAACGGGAACTGAATCGGCTGAAACTCAGCCCGCAGCGTGTCGAGGTTCCGGTGGTGCCCGCAAGCCTGTCCGAGGCCATGGCCGAGCTTGCCGCCCGTGCCGAGGCGCTTGCCCAAAAGGCCGAGGAACAACTGGCCGAAGACTGATCCCTCCGACTTCGTGAACCATCGGGCCGCGCCTCCATCAGGGGGCGCGGCCCTTTCTATTCGGTCTGCCGATTCTGCCGCCAAGGCATCCTTTGGCGACAACGGAACGCGATCGCGGCATAATGAATTACCTTCAAGTATGGGAAATAATTAAGATTTAAAAACGACCTGGCAGTTCGTCTTTTTTCTTGAAATAAACGAGTAACCCTGTCGTAATTACGGCGTTGAGGCCATTGCCTCGAGGGGAGAAGGAAAGTCGCAATGATCCGCACGATCCGCGTGAATGACACCCAATTGGCCCATGGTCGCGTCGTCCGCCGACACCTGGATGGCCGCATGACCATTCAGGACGGAACCAAGCAGATGGTCGGCTATCCGCTTCGGCCCGGCCTTCTGGGCCGCGTGCTTGGCTTCGGCGCGCGCCGGGCCATGGCCATCGCGATGATGGCGCTGGGCGGGCTGACGATCGGCGTGGGCGCCCATGCCGAAAGCCTCCTGAATGTCAGCTACGACCCGACGCGCGAGCTTTACCGCGACGTGAACGCTGCCTTTGCCGAAAAATGGCAGGCCGAAGGCCATCAGGCCGCGAAGATCGAATCCTCGCATGGCGGTTCCGGCGCGCAGGCGCGGGCCGTGATCGACGGGCTCAAGGCGCAGGTGGTGACGCTGGCATTGGCGTCCGATATCGACAAGATCGCAGAAAAGGGCCTGCTGCCCCAAGACTGGCAGGCGCGCCTGCCGCATAATTCATCGCCCTACACCTCGACCATCGTTTTCCTCGTGCGCGAGGGGAACCCCAAGGGCATCAAGGACTGGGACGATCTGGTGAAGGACGGCGTCGAGGTCATCACGCCCAATCCCAAGACCTCGGGTGGGGCGCGCTGGAACTATCTTGCCGCCTGGGCCTGGGCGGAAAGGAACGGCCAGGACCCCAAGCAATTCGTGGCCGACATCTACAAGCACGTCCCGGTTCTCGATAGCGGCGCGCGCGGTTCGACGACGACCTTCACGCAGCGCGAGATCGGCGACGTGCTGCTGGCCTGGGAAAACGAGGCCTACCTGGCACTGAACGAGCTGGGCGATGACCAGTTCGACATCGTCGTGCCCTCGGTCTCGATCCTGGCAGAACCGCCGGTCGCCATCGTCGACAAGAACATCACGGATGACGCCCAGAAGAAGCTGGCCGAGGCCTATCTGGGTTTCCTCTACTCTCCCGAGGGGCAGGCGCTCGCCTTCAAGCACTATTACCGCGCCTGGGATGACAGCGCCGCGAACCCCGATGACGTGGCCCGTTTCCCCAAGCTCGATCTCGTGACCATCGCCGATTTCGGCGGCTGGCAGAAAGCGCAGCCCGAGCATTTCGGCGATGGCGGCGTGTTCGACCAGATCTATGCGGGGATGTGATCCATGACCCCGGCGCTGTTTCGCGCGCAAAGATCACCCATGCCGGGCTTCGGGCTTGGCATGGGGATCACCCTGACGATGCTGTCGCTGATCGTCATCCTGCCCGTCGGCGCATTGCTGGCCCAGGGCGCCAGTTACGGCCCGGCTGGCGTCTGGTCGACGGTCAACACGCCCCGCGTCTGGGCCGCGCTCTACCTGTCGTTCCGGCTGGCCTTCTTCGCCGCGCTCTTCAACCTGATCTTCGGCACGCTGCTGGCATGGGTTCTGGCGCGCTATACATTTCCGGGCCGCCGGCTGGTCGATGCCCTGGTCGATCTGCCCTTTGCCCTGCCGACCGCGGTGGCAGGTATCGCGCTGACCGCGCTTTATGCCCCGAACGGCGCCTTTGGCAACATCGCGAAATCGCTGGGCGGCAAGATCGCCTATACCGAATGGGGCATCCTGATCGCGCTGATCTTCGTGGGCCTGCCCTTCGTCACCCGCACCGTGCAGCCCGTCATCGCCGAGATCGAACGCGAGGTCGAGGAAGCGTCGGCCACCTTGGGGGCAGGGCGGTTCTATACCATCCGCAGGGTGATCCTGCCGATGCTCGCGCCTGCCGCACTCACGGGCTTTGCGCTGTCGCTCGCGCGCGCGGTTGGCGAATACGGCTCGGTCATCTTCATCGCGGGAAACCTGCCGATGCGGACCGAAATCGCGCCCCTGCTGATCGTCATCAAGCTTGAGGAATTCGACTATGACGGCGCGGCGGCCATCGGCATCGCCATGCTGCTGATCAGCTTCTCGATGCTACTCGTCATCAACCTCATCCAGATCTGGAGCCGGCGGAGGATCGGTCATGTATGACAGCACGCTTCACGAGCCCTATCTCACGCCGTCCGAAACGACGGCTGGGGGCTGGCGTCCCGCCACCGACGAAACGCCGCTGGCCCGTGCCATCCTGATCGCCGTCGCGATGGTCGGGCTCGCGATCCTCGTTCTCGCCCCGCTCGCCGTGGTCTTCGCCGAGGCCTTCGCCAAGGGCGCGGGGGCCGCGCTCGCCTCGCTGACCCAGCCCGAGGCCGCCTCGGCGATCAAGCTGACGCTGCTGGTCGCCGCGATCTCGGTTCCTGTCAACGCCGTCTTCGGCATCGCCGCCGCCTGGGTCATCACCAAGTTCGACTTTCGCGGCAAGGCGTTCCTCATCACGCTGATCGACCTGCCGTTCTCGGTTTCGCCCGTCGTGGCGGGCCTGGCGCTGGTCCTGCTTTTCGGCACGAACAGCCTTCTGGGCGGCTGGCTTGTCGCCTCGGGCTTCCCGATCATCTTCGCGCTGCCGGGGATCGTGCTGGCCTCGGTCTTCGTGACCTTTCCCTTCGTCGCCCGCGAGCTGATCCCGGTGATGATCGAGCAGGGCCGGACCGAGGAAGAGGCCGCGCTGACCCTCGGCGCCTCGGGCTGGCGCGTGTTCCTGACGGTGACGCTTCCGAATATCAGATGGGCGCTGCTTTACGGCGTGCTCTTGTGCAATGCGCGCGCGATGGGCGAATTCGGCGCGGTCGCCGTCGTCTCGGGCAAGATCCGGGGCCAGACCGCGACCATGCCGATCACCATCGAGATGCTCTACAACGAATATCTTTCCGTCGCCGCCTTCAGCCTGGCCGGTGTGCTGGCCATGCTCGCGCTGCTGACCCTGGTCCTGAAAACCGCGCTGGAATGGCGTCATGCCGACCAGCTTGCCGCAACCCGCCGCCACTGAGGTTCCCATGCATATCGAGATCGACGAAATCGCGAAAAGCTTCGGCGCGACGGCGGCCCTGCAGCCCGTCAGCCTGGCCATTCCCTCGGGCGCGCTGGTCGCGCTGCTGGGCCCATCCGGCTCGGGCAAGACGACGCTTCTGCGCATCCTGGGCGGGCTGGAATTCCCAAGTTCGGGTCGCGTCCTGTTCGACGGTCAGGACGCGACCGGGCTGTCGGTGCAGGACCGCCGCGCGGGCTTCGTCTTCCAAAGCTACGCGCTGTTCCGCCATATGACCGTCTTTGAAAACATTGCCTATGGGTTGCGCGCCCGCCCGCGCCGCACCCGCCCGCCCGAGGCCGAGATCGACCGCCGCGTGACCCGCCTTCTGGACCTGATCCAGCTGCCGCAGATCGCCGGCCGCTTCCCAAGCCAGCTGTCCGGCGGCCAGCGCCAGCGCGTGGCCCTTGCGCGCGCGCTCGCAATCGAGCCGCGCATGCTGCTGCTCGACGAGCCCTTCGGCGCGCTCGATGCGCGCGTGCGCAAGGAATTGCGCCAGGGCCTGCGCGAGATCCATGACACCACGGGCCTGACCACCGTCTTCGTGACCCACGATCAGGACGAGGCGATGGAACTGGCCGATCTGGTCGTCGTCATGTCGATGGGCCGGATCGAGCAGGTCGGCCGCCCGCAGGACATCCGCGCCCGTCCCGCAACGCCTTTCGTGCGCGAATTCATCGCGGCGTGACAGGCGGTTTCCTTGACTTCGACCCGCCCGCCACCTAACTCGGGCGGGTCGAAAAGATTTCAGGCCGGTTCGGTTATTCCGGCCCCCGCTGCGGCGGGATCCAGTCGCATCCATGCGAACCCACGGCACCAACTCTCAAGCTGGTGCTGCCGTGGTGAAAGGATGTTCCCTCGCTCGGCCACCCCCATAGGAAATGAGCGAAGCGATGAACAAGAAGACCCTTTTGATTGCCCAGGCCCTGATGTCCGGCATGATGGCCCTGCTGATGTCGGGCATCATGTCCCTGATCGTGCTGGGCCCGACCACCGAATGGCTGCATGGCTGGCCCCGCCAGTTCCTGACCGCATGGCCCATCGCCTTTGTCCTGACGCTGGGCGTCAGCCGCATCGCCTTTCCGCTGGCGGGCCGTCTTGCGCGGCTTTTGGGCTAGGGTGCCGATATCGACACCCGGCATCACCTTTCCGCTTGCAGTTTCCATGGGCTCGATTCTAGGGTCTCGATTCTGCGCTGCGGGGGCGGATGCCGCTGCAATGCAGCACATATCTTCCGCCAGATGCGGAGAGGCGATTTTTGGCGCGGGGGACGTTTCCCACCCTTGCGCCTTGGCTTGTCATGGCTATAACCCCGGTCGATTTATCAGCCGCCAGCCGAGGATGCCGTCATGCCGAAAAGAACCGATATCAAATCCATCCTGATCATCGGCGCCGGGCCCATCGTCATCGGCCAGGCCTGCGAATTCGACTATTCCGGTGCCCAGGCCTGCAAGGCGCTGCGCGAGGAAGGTTACCGGGTCATCCTGGTCAACTCGAACCCCGCGACGATCATGACCGACCCGGAAATGGCCGATGCGACCTATATCGAGCCGATCACCCCGGAAATGGTCGAAAAGATCATCGCCAAGGAACGCCCCGACGCGCTTCTGCCCACGATGGGCGGCCAGACCGGGTTGAACACCGCGCTGGCGCTGGCAGATGCGGGCGTCTTGAACCGCTACGGCGTCGAACTGATCGGCGCGCAGCGCGCCGCCATCGAAATGGCCGAAGACCGCAAGCTGTTCCGCGAGGCCATGGACCGCATCGGGCTGGAAAATCCGCGCGCGACCATCGTTTCCGCGCCCAAGCTCTCGAACGGCAAATATGACATCAAGGCCGGGATCGCGCAGGCAATCGCCGATCTGGAAGAAATCGGCCTGCCCGCGATCATCCGCCCCGCCTTCACCCTTGGCGGCACTGGCGGCGGCGTCGCCTATAACCGCGACGATTACGAACGCATCATCCGTTCGGGCCTGGAAGCCTCGCCCGTTGCGCAGGTGCTGGTCGATGAATCGCTGCTCGGCTGGAAGGAATATGAATTCGAGGTCGTCCGCGACCGCGCCGACAACGCCATCATCGTCTGCTCGATCGAAAACGTCGACCCGATGGGCGTTCATACGGGCGATTCGATCACCGTTGCCCCCGCGCTGACCTTGACCGACCGCGAATACCAGAACATGCGCAACGGCTCGATCGCCGTGCTGCGCGAAATCGGCGTCGAGACCGGCGGCTCGAACGTGCAATGGGCGGTGAACCCGAAAGACGGCCGTATGGTCGTCATCGAGATGAACCCGCGCGTCTCGCGGTCCTCGGCGCTTGCGTCCAAGGCGACCGGCTTCCCGATCGCCAAGATCGCCGCGAAGCTGGCCGTCGGCTACACCCTGGACGAACTCGACAACGACATCACCAAGGTCACCCCGGCCTCCTTCGAGCCCTCGATCGACTATGTCGTGACCAAGATCCCGCGTTTCGCCTTCGAGAAATTCCCGGGCTCGAAGCCGGAACTGACCACCGCGATGAAATCCGTGGGCGAGGTCATGGCGATTGGCCGCACCTTCCACGAATCGCTGCAAAAGGCGCTGACCTCGATGGAGAACGGGCTGACCGGCCTTGACGAGATCGAGATCCCCGGCGCGCCCGACAAGGCCGCCGTCATCAAGGCCATCAGCGCCCAGACCCCCGACCGCCTGCGCCTGATCGCGCAAGCCATGCGCGAGGGCCTGACGGATGACGAAATCCAGCACGCCACGGCCTTCGATCCGTGGTTCCTGTCGCGCCTGCGCGAGATCGTGGATGCGGAAAATGCCGTGCGCGAAAACGGCCTGCCGACCGATCTGGAAGCCCTGCGCAAGCTCAAGATGATGGGCTTCACCGATGCCCGCCTTGCGACGCTTTCGGCCCAGTCCGAAACCGCCGTACGCAAGGCCCGCCGCGCCCATGACCTGCATCCGGTCTTCAAGCGCATCGACACCTGCGCCGCCGAGTTCGAGGCCCAGACGCCCTACATGTATTCGACCTACGAAGCCCCCGCGATGGGCGACGTGGAAAACGAAGCCCGTCCTTCGGACCGCAAGAAGGTCGTGATCCTTGGCGGTGGCCCGAACCGCATCGGCCAGGGCATCGAGTTCGACTATTGCTGCTGCCATGCCTGCTTCGCGCTGACCAAGGCCGGCTATGAAACCATCATGGTCAACTGCAATCCCGAGACCGTCTCGACCGATTACGACACCTCGGATCGCCTCTATTTCGAGCCGCTGACCCTGGAACACGTCCTTGAAATCCTGCGCATCGAGCAGGAAAACGGCACGCTGCACGGCGTCATCGTGCAATTCGGCGGCCAGACGCCCCTGAAACTCGCGAATGCGCTGGAAGAAGAAGGCATCCCGATCCTCGGCACCACGCCGGACGCGATCGACCTGGCCGAGGACCGCGAGCGCTTCCAGAAGCTCCTGAACGACCTCGGCCTGAAGCAGCCGGTCAACGGCATCGCTTCCTCGGACGAGCAGGCCATCGAGATCGCCAAGCGCGTCGGCTTCCCGCTGGTCATCCGCCCGTCCTACGTGCTGGGCGGCCGCGCGATGGAAATCGTGCGCGACATGGACCAGCTCAACCGCTACATCCGCGAGGCCGTGAACGTCTCGGGCGACAGCCCCGTCCTGCTCGACAGCTACCTTTCGGGCGCGATCGAGGTCGATGTCGATGCGCTTTCCGACGGCAAGACCGTCCATGTCGCGGGCATCATGGAGCATATCGAGGAAGCCGGCGTGCATTCGGGCGACAGCGCCTGTTCGCTGCCGCCCCACACGCTTGATGCCGCCACGATTGCCGAGCTGAAGGTCCAGACCGAGGCGATGGCCAAGGCGCTGAACGTGGTTGGCCTGATGAACGTCCAGTTCGCGCTGAAGGACGGCGAGATCTACGTGCTCGAAGTCAACCCGCGCGCCTCGCGCACCGTGCCCTTCGTCGCCAAGGCCACCGACAGCGCGATTGCCTCGATCGCCGCGCGCCTGATGGCCGGGGAACCGATGTCGAACTTCCCGGCCCGCGCGCCCTATCCGGCGGGCGTCGGTCCCGAAGACCCGCTGCCCTTCGCCGACCCGCTGACGCTCGCCGATCCGAACACGCCCTGGTTCTCGGTCAAGGAAGCCGTGCTGCCCTTCGCCCGCTTCCCCGGCGTCGACACCATCCTCGGCCCGGAGATGCGCTCGACCGGCGAGGTCATGGGCTGGGATCGCACCTTCGCCCGCGCCTTCCTCAAGTCGCAGATGGGTGCCGGAACGCATCTTCCCGAAGAGGGGCTGGTCTTCATCTCGGTCAAGGATGCCGACAAGACCGAGGCGCTGGCCGCTGCCGCCCGCGACCTGACCGCGATGGGCTTCCGCCTGATCGCGACCAGCGGCACGGCAAGCTTCCTCAAGGCGGCAGGGGTCGAAACCGGGCTCGTGAACAAGGTCTATGAGGGCCGCCCGAATATCGTCGACCGCCTGAAGAATGGCGAGATCGCGATGGTCCTGAACACGACCGAAGGCGCCCAGGCCATCGCCGACTCGCGCGAAATCCGCGCCGTCGCGCTGAACGACAAGATCCCCTATTACACCACCGCCGCCGGCAGCATCGCCGCCGTGGCAGCGATCAAGTCGCGCGGCGAAGGGGAAGTCGGGGTGCGTTCGCTGCAGGCATAAGGCGCGGCCCGTCCACCAGAACGACGACACAGGGCCTCTCGGATGAGAGGCCCTTGTTTTTTCCTGGCAGTTTCGGAAACGCGGTCACGGTCAGGTTCTCGATGACGATCCGGGACGAGGTCCGAAAGATCCCGTCAAAGGCGGCGAATGCGCGGCTCACCTTGGCGCGTCGTCGTCCAGCGGGTCGAGTTCAGCGTTTTCCGCAGCCCAGGCGCTCGCTGCCTCCACCGCAACCGGGGTCGCCCCGGGAACCACGCTGATATAGCTCTCCGTGTCCTCGACGGGCATCTGCACGCGTCGCGACATGCGGTACAGCGCATATGCGGCGATCACCGTGAAGGTCGCCCCGAGAACCGTCCAGAACGCGAACGGACCCGTCGCATCCATGGTCCAACCCGTGATCAGCGGCCCCAGAATCGCCCCTGCACCGAACACGAAAACAAGTCCGCCGGATGCCCCGGGCATTTCGTCTGCGGTAAGATAGTCGTTGGTATATGCCAGCAGCAGGGCATAAAGCGGTGTCGTCATGCCGCCAGCGATGAATGCTGCGCTGATCAGCGCGAACTCGTTGTTTCCCGCAAAAAAACCAAGGACGCAGAAAACGGCGCCGATCAGCGCCGACCCACAGATCACCTTGCGGCGGTCGATGCGATCGGAAAGCCATCCGATCGGATATTGAAAGACAAGGGCCCCCGCAAAAAGCGCAGCCACGAACAGCGAGATCGCATCGGCTGTCATGCCCGTCTGAACGCCAAAGACGGCCCCCATGCCAGATTGCGTCGCGTAGATGGCGCCAAGAAAGAAAATACCGGTCGCGCCCAGTGGAGAGCTCGAAAACAGGCTCTTGAGCGAAATCGAGCGAGACACATCGGCAGCCGGGGCGGGCGAGACCGACAGGAGGATCGGCGCAAAGGAAATCGAGACGAGGATGGAGGCGCCGATGAACAAGGTCGATGTCGCCGCATCGCCCAGCGTGAGAAGCCACTGCGCACCTATGATGCCCAAGGTCTGGCAAATCATGTAGGCTGCGAGAACCTTGCCCCTGGTCTCGTTCGTCGATCTTGCGTTCAACCAACTCTCTGCGGTGACGTATATTCCCGACATGCAAAAGCCGATCAACACGCGCAGCGCCGTCCAGGACCAAGGGTCGGACATCAGCGGAAAGGCGATCAATCCTGCCGACATCAACCCACCAAGGGCGCCGAAGACGCGGACATGCCCCACGCGCCTGATCAAGACCGGGCTGTAGCGCGCACCGCTGAGAAAGCCTGCAAAATACCCCGAGGTGATGATGCCGAGCTCGGGCGCGGAAAAGCCCTCTATGGCGCCGCGCAGCCCCATCAGCGTAAACTGCATGCCGTTTCCAAGCATGATAAGAACGATGCCGACGAGAAGCGCCGTGATGCCTGAAAATGCCTGCAATCATCCGCTCCGCAGGTTCGTTCCCGCCCTACTATAACATCTGACGCGATGGATGGCGTGTGCCAAGGCCACGAGCGCGAAATTCCGATCAATCTCGCGGGATCGCGGCAGAGATCGCAGAATCACGCGCGCCTGCGTGGGAAGGCAGGACATTCTCTCGCCTCGACCAGATCCGCGGTTGTCCGCAACCCCGGCCGGGATGGAAGACATCAAAGCCCGGACCGGTCCGCCGCTCCGCAGGTTCGTTCCCGCCCTAATATAACGCCTGACGCGATGGATGGCGTGTGCCAAGGCCACGAGAACGAAATACAGATCAATCTCGCGGGATCGCGGCAGAGATCGCAGAACCACGCGCGCCTGCGTGGGAAGGCAGGACATTCTCTCGCCTCGACCAGATCCGCGGTTGTCCGCAAACCCGGCCGGGACGGAAGACATCAAAGCCCGGACCGGTCCGTGGTCTTGACCCGTGCAGGCCGCCTCTCGAATCTCCGCACCTCTTCCCCCCGGCCTGCCCTTGGCTGAGCGTGGGCTGCAAAGATGCAAGGGCAGAGGGTGACCGGTTGCTTGGCAATCGATCCGTTCGCGCAGAATGCGGCATTGCCCCCTTGGGATCGAAGCGGGCTCAATCCTCACCCCCTCTTCCCATCCAACTCCACCCGCCGCACCGCACTCGAAACCCGCTCCTCGCCCAGCGGCACGCCCGCCTCGTCCCAGCCCGTGGCCTCATCGCCCAGGACTTCCTCTTCCATCCGTTGCAGATCACCCCAGCGCGGCCGGGGGCCGTCGAGCCCGTCTTCGATCCGGCGCTTCATGTAATCCATCGTCTCGGCCCCGCGGATCATTCCGGCCAGCCGCGCATGCATCCAGACCGACAGCACCCGGTTCAACCTTGGCTGCCAATCCGCCCCGGTCGAGCGGAAGAAGCGCGCGATCTCATCGTCCAGCCGGATGGTCACGCGGGTCTTCTTCCGTTCGCCCTTGTCGCGGGCGATTTCGTGCCATTCCTCGGGGATGCGCAGATCGGCCATCAGCCGCTGGTGCAGATCCCATTCCAGCATCCGCATGGCATCCGCCATGTAGTGATAATTCACCCGTCGCTGCTCTTCCGCCTTGCCGACCATCGCGCCCATCCGCCCTGCATCCTGGCCGGATCATCCATGGTGGCTCGTTAACAGGGGCTGAACGCGGCGGGCGTTGCCTGTGTACGCGCGGTGTACGGGCTGTGTACGCCTGCTGCACGGGCGGTGCGGGCAGGACCGGAAAGGGGAAAGGGCGCGGGTGTCTCCGGCCCGCGCCCTCCCTTACTGCCCTGCCGCACCCCACCACAAGCACAGCGAGCAGTGACCCAGTTTGACCCGTTCCTTTGCATGATGCCCGGCTTGCCGGGCATAGTCGAGAATGAGCAGACCGATTTCCAGGTCGGAAAATCCCATGCGGATCTTCCGCGCAACTGACGATAGAACACGCCCTGCCGGGCCGAACGCCCGATCCTGCCGCCCTCCGGGCCAGATTTTCTTGCGCCTCGCTGCCACGATGCGTCCCCATTTCCGCTTCGTTTGCAACAGCGCGGATATTTCCATGATGGGCGTGAACGCGATGTGAATGCAATTAGCGGTTTGATACAAAAAGATTTAATTTGCGAATTGGTGATTCGGAAGCGCTGAGTTTCTGTCCGTTTCGCCAGGATTTCCCGTTGCCTGCGCCGGATTCGGCCGCTATCGCAGGCGAAAAGGGTCGGACATATGAGCTTCAATTCCTTCGGGCGCATCTTCACCTTCACCACCTGGGGCGAAAGCCATGGCCCGGCGCTTGGTGCAACCGTCGATGGCTGCCCGCCCGGCGTGGCCCTGGACGAAGCGTTCATCCAGCACTTCCTTGACCGGCGCCGACCCGGCACTTCGAAATTCACCACCCAGCGGCAGGAACCCGACCAGGTCCGCATTCTGTCGGGCGTGTTCGAAGGCCAGACGACCGGCACGCCGATCCAGCTGATGATCGAGAATACCGACCAGCGCAGCAAGGATTACGGCGACATCGCGCAGGCCTTCCGGCCCGGCCATGCCGATATCGCCTACCAGATGAAATACGGCATTCGCGACTATCGCGGCGGTGGGCGCTCGAGCGCGCGCGAAACGGCCGCCCGCGTTGCGGCAGGGGGCGTGGCTCAGGCGGTGCTGCGCGATCTCGTGCCGGGCCTGAAGATCACCGGATACATGATCCAGATGGGCGAACTGCATCTGGATCGCGCGAATTTCGACGCCTCCGAGATCGCCAACAACCCGTTCTTCCTGCCCGACGCATCGGCCGTTCCGGCCTGGGGGGACTATCTGAACGCCATCCGCAAGGATCAAAACAGCGTCGGCGCCGCGATCGAGGTTCTGATCGAGGGTTGCCCGCCGGGGCTCGGCGCGCCGGTCTATGCCAAGCTTGATACCGACCTTGCGGCGGCGATGATGTCGATCAATGCGGTCAAGGGCGTCGAGATCGGCGAAGGCATGGCTGCGGCGGCCATGACCGGCACCGCGAATGCCGACGAGATCCGGATGGGCAAAGGCGGTCCGGAGTTTCTCTCGAACCATGCCGGGGGCATTCTGGGCGGTATCTCGACCGGCCAGGACATCGCCGTCCGGTTCTCGGTCAAGCCGACAAGCTCGATCCTGACCCCGCGCCGCACGATCAACCAGCGAGGCGAGGAAATCGAGCTTATCACCAAGGGCCGTCACGATCCCTGCGTCGGCATCCGCGCCGTGCCGATTGCCGAGGCTATGGCAGCCTGCGTGGTCCTCGATCACCTGCTTCTCGACCGCGCCCAGACCGGCGGACAGCGTGGTCATATAGGATAAAACTGTCCCCAGGATTCTGGCCTTCGGGCCAGCTTCAGGCCAATTGTCACACTCTCGTCACACTTCCTTCGCATAAGCGTCGCAAAACGACACTAGGGATCGCGCAGGCCGATCCCGGCTCTCAGGAAATGTTCAGGAGTGATCCTATGAAAACCGCAAAAATCGCCGTTTCGGCCCTTGCCATGATCGCCGCCTCGGCGACGATTGCTTCGGCCCGCGACCAGATCCAGATCGCTGGGTCCTCCACCGTGCTGCCCTATGCCACCATCGTCGCGGAAGCCTTTGGCGAGAACTCCGACTTCCCGACCCCGGTCGTGGAATCGGGCGGTTCCTCGGCGGGTCTCAAGAAATTCTGCGAAGGCGTCGGCGAAAACACCATCGACATCGCCAACGCGTCGCGCGCGATCAAGGAATCGGAAATCGAAGCCTGCAAGGCCGCTGGCGTGACCGACATCATGGAAGTCCGCATCGGCTATGACGGCATCGTTTTTGCCAGCGACATCGAAGGCAATGACTTCCAGTTCACCGCCGCTGACTGGTTCAACGCGCTGGCCGCCAAGGTCGTGAAAGACGGCAAGGTCGTCGAAAACACCGCGACCAAGTGGAACGAAGTGCGCGCCGACCTGCCCGAGCAAGAGATCCTGGCCTTCGTTCCGGGCACCAAGCACGGCACCCGCGAAGTGTTCGAAGAGAAAGTCATCGCCGCTGGCTGCAAGGAATCGGGCGCCGCTGACGTGTTCACGGCCGAGTTGGGCGAAGATGCTGCCAAGGAAGCCTGCATGGCACTGCGCACCGACGGCAAGTCGGTCGATATCGACGGCGACTACACCGAAACCCTGGCCCGCATCCAGTCGGCCAAGAACGGCATCGGCGTCTTCGGCCTGTCCTTCTATGAAAACAACACCGACAAGCTGAAGGTCGCGACCATCGGCGGCGTGACGCCTTCGACCGAAACCATCGCCAAGGGTGAATACCCGGTTTCGCGCCCGCTGTTCTTCTATGTGAAGAAAGCCCATATCGGCGAGATCCAGGGCCTGAAGGAATATGTCGAATTCTTCGTGTCGGACGAGCTGGCCGGCCCGGAAGGCCCGCTGGCCGCCTACGGTCTGGTTGCTGACCCGGAACTGGCGGCCACGCAATCGGCCGTTGCCAACGAAACGACGCTGACCAACTGATCCTGAAAGGCGCGGGGGGGCACTCCCCCGCGCCGAGTTTCGTCCTTCCCGTCCCCAATCCGAGGCTCACATGCCTGTCTCCTGGACCTTGCTGATCGTCCTGGCCATGGCAGCCGCCGGATTTGTTATCGGCCGCTCGCGCGTTCTCGCGGCGGCCGGTGGCGATTCCCGCAAGCTGCATTCGCGCACCAGCTATTACGGCTGGAACATCGCGCTGTTCACCGCTGTTCCTGCCCTGTTCCTGATCGCGATCTGGCTATTTGCGCAACCGGGTGTCGACCGCTGGGTCCTTGCAGCCGTATCGCTGGCACTTGCAGTCGCGGGCCTGGGCCTTTCCCTTTCGCGCACGGCACCGGATTTCCGTGCCCGCAATGCCGTCGAAACCTTCGTGCGCGGCCTTTTGATCCTTTGCTCGAGCATCGCGATCCTGACCACTGCGGGCATCGTGCTGTCGATGCTGTTCGAAACCGGGAACTTCTTCAGCCAGTATCCCTGGCAGGATTTCTTCTTCGGCACGACCTGGTCGCCGCGCTTCGGTGGAGGGTCCGAACTGGGCATTCTGCCATTGGTTTGGGGCACGCTTTACATCTCGGTCATCGCGCTGGCGGTTTCGATCCCGATCGGGCTGTTCGCGGCAATCTACATGTCCGAATATGCCTCGCATCGGCTGCGCAGCATTGCGAAACCCCTGATCGAAATCCTCGCGGGCATTCCCACCATTGTCTACGGTCTTTTCGCGCTGATTACCGTTGGACCGTTGCTGCGCGACTATTTCGCACAGCCGCTGGGTCTGGGAAGCTCCGGCTCCTCCGTGATGACGGCGGGACTGGTCATGGGCATCATGCTGATCCCCTTTGTCAGCTCGCTCTCCGACGACATCATCAACGCGGTGCCCCAATCGCTGCGTGACGGCGCCTACGGCCTTGGCTCGACCCGGTCCGAGACTGTGCGCAAGGTCGTCCTTCCAGCCGCTTTGCCCGGCATCGTGGGCGCAATCCTTCTGGCCGCATCGCGTGCGATCGGAGAAACCATGATCGTGGTGATGGGCGCTGGCGCCGCCGCGCGGATGGGGCTGAACCCGTTCGAGGCCATGACGACGATCACCGTCAAGATCGTCAGCCAGTTGACCGGTGATACCGATTTCGCCGCGCCCGAAACGCTGGTCGCATTTGCTTTGGGCCTGACGCTGTTCGTCGTCACGCTTGGGCTGAACATCGTCGCGCTCTACGTCGTGCGCAAGTATCGGGAGCAATACGAATGACCGACGCAACCCTCCCGACTGCATCGAGCGCGCCGCATCCGAAAAGCTCTCTGCTCGTTGCCGATGAGCGCACCCGCAAACGCAATGCCGCCGAGGCGCGCTTCCGCGCCTATGGCCTGGGCGCAATCATCATTTCGATCATTGCGCTGATCATCCTGCTCAGCACGATTCTCGGCAACGGTCTCGGAGCATTCCGCCAGACCTATCTCGAACTGCCGGTGACCCTCGATGCCGCGCAGATCGACAAAAGCGGCAATCGCGACCTCGAGGAAATCAAGAAGGTCCTGACGCTGACCTATGGCAAGCTGCTCGACGAGGCGCTGCAGACCGCGATCACGGAAAACGGCATCGTCATCGACGGGATCGCCGACAAGGACATCAAGGACCTGATCTCGAAAGAGGCCTCGGCCCAGCTTCGCAACCAGGTGCTGGCCGATCCGGAAATCATCGGCCAGACCATCGACGGTCGCGTGCTGGTCAATGGCCGCGTCGACGGCTACTACAAGGGCCGTGTCTCGTTGGAGAGCGCGGCGCGTGACAGCAATACCTCTCCCGAGCAACTTCGACTGGCTGACGCGCTCAAGGAAAAGGGGATGCTCGCGACCGAGTGGAACTGGTCCTTCCTGACCAATCCCGATGCGTCCGACCAGCGTCCCGAGGCCGCAGGCGTCGGCGTCGCGATCCTGGGCTCGCTCTACATGATGCTGGTCGTGCTTTTCCTGGCCGTTCCGATCGGTGTCGCCGCGTCGATCTATCTTGAGGAATTCGCGCCCAAGAACCGGCTGACCGATATCATCGAGGTCAATATCTCGAACCTCGCGGCCGTGCCTTCGATCGTCTTCGGTATCCTCGGCCTTGCCGCCTTCATCAACTTCGCGGGCCTGCCGCAATCGGCACCGATCGTCGGCGGCCTCGTGCTGACGCTGATGACCCTGCCGACGATCATCATCGCGACCCGCGCGGCGCTCAAGGCCGTTCCGCCCTCGATCCGTTCAGCTGCGCTTGGGGTAGGGGCCTCGAAGATGCAATCGGTCTTCCACCACGTCCTGCCGCTGGCCTTGCCAGGCATCTTGACCGGGACGATCATCGGCCTCGCGCAGGCATTGGGGGAAACCGCTCCGCTCCTGCTGATCGGTATGGTGGCCTTCGTCAAGAACTTCCCCGGCGCGCCGCCGGAAGGGTTGTTCGATCCGGCCTCGGCTCTGCCCGTTCAGGTCTACAACTGGACCCAACGCGCTGATCCGGCCTTCATGGAACGTGCATCCGGGGCGATCATCGTCCTGCTCGTCTTCCTGCTGTGCATGAACCTTATCGCCATTTTCCTGCGTCGCAAATTCGAGCGGCGGTGGTAAATCCAGAAAGGAATTACCAATATGAACGACATGAGAATTCTGGAGCGCGCCGTGGAACAGACGGATATCAAGATCTCCGCCCGCAAGGTTCAGGTCTATTACGGCGACAAGCATGCCATCAAGGATGTCGACGTAGACATCCTCGACAAGACGGTGACTGCCTTTATCGGACCTTCGGGCTGCGGCAAGTCGACCTTCCTGCGCTGCCTCAACCGCATGAACGACACGATCGAGAATTGCCGCGTCGATGGCCAGATCGACCTGGACGGCGAAGACATCTATGATCGCCGCGTTGACCCGGTGCAGCTTCGCGCCCGCGTCGGTATGGTCTTCCAGAAACCCAACCCCTTCCCGAAGTCGATCTATGACAACGTGGCTTACGGTCCGCGCATCCACGGCCTGGCCCGCAACCGGGCTGAACTGGACGACCTGGTCGAGAAATCACTGCGCGGTGCCGCCCTCTGGAACGAAGTCAAGGATCGCCTGAGCGAGCCGGGAACGGGTCTTTCGGGCGGTCAGCAGCAGCGCCTTTGCATTGCCCGCGCCGTGGCGACCTCGCCCGAGGTCCTGCTGATGGATGAGCCCTGTTCGGCTCTGGACCCCATCGCGACGAGCCAGGTCGAAGACCTTATCGATCAGCTGCGCGAAAAGTTTTCCGTGGTGATCGTGACGCACTCGATGCAGCAGGCCGCGCGCGTCAGCCAGAAGACGGCCTTCTTCCACCTGGGCAACCTGGTCGAATATGGCGATACGGACGACATTTTCACCCGGCCGCGCGATCCCCGCACGGAAAGCTACATTTCCGGCCGCATCGGCTGAGCCGGTCCCGAAAGGATTTCAGATGAACAGCGAACGTCATATCATGTCGGCCTTCGACCGCGATCTCGAAGGTGTCCAGGCGCTGGTGGTCAAGATGGGCGGGATGGTCGAAACGGCCATCCACGACTCTGCCATCGCCCTGGAAACGCGCGACGAGGAACTGGCCGAGGATGTCCGCCGTCGTGACAAGGCGATCGACGAACTCGAATTGAAGATCAACGAAGAGGCCGCGCGACTGATCGCCCTGCGCGCGCCGCGCGCGACCGATCTGCGCACCGCGCTGACGGTCATCAAGATCTCGGCCATTCTCGAACGCGTGGGCGATTATGCGAAGAACATCGCCAAGCGCAGCCACGTTCTGGTCCATATGCCGGCCGTCGAAAGCTCGGGCATGGCATTGCGGCGCATGTCTCTGACGGTCGAGGGCATGATGAAGGATGCGCTGGACGCCTATATCCAGCGCGATGCGGCTCTGGCCGCCGATGTGCGCAAGCGTGATCTGGAAGTGGACCAGATGTACAATGCGCTGTTCCGCGAATTCCTGACCTACATGATGGAAGACCCGCGCAACATCACGGCCTGCATGCATCTGCATTTCATCGCCAAGAACATCGAACGCATGGGTGACCATGCCACGGGGATCGCCGAGCAGGTCATCTACCTTGCGACCGGCGAGCTGCCCGAGGACGCGCGTCCGAAAAGCGACAGCGTCACCCGGGCCACCCTGAACGAGGGCGAGGACTGACGATGGCACAGACCCAACCCTGCGTGCTGGTCGTCGAGGACGAAGGCGCTCAGCGCGAGGTGCTGCAATACAATCTCGAGGCCGAAGGTTTCACGGTTGTTCTGGCCGAGAATGGCGACGAGGCCATGCTGCTGGTTGCCGAAGAACAGCCCGATCTGATCGTGCTCGATTGGATGCTGCCGAATGTCAGCGGGATCGAGGTCTGCCGTCGTGTCAAGGCCGATCCGAACACGCGTCAGATCCCGATCATCATGCTGTCGGCGCGTTCCGAAGAGGTGGACCGGGTTCGCGGGCTTGAAACCGGTGCCGACGACTATGTCGTCAAACCCTACTCGGTTGTCGAACTCATGGCTCGCCTGCGCACCCAGTTGCGCCGCACGCGCCCGGCCACGATGGGCGAGCGGCTTTCCTATGGCGATATCATCCTGGATGCAGGCGAACACCGTGTCTTCCGTGCCGGCCAGCCGTTGCACCTCGGGCCGACCGAATTCCGCCTGCTTTCGACGCTGATGGAAAAGCCGGGACGTGTCTGGACCCGCGAACAGCTTCTGGACCGGGTCTGGGGCCGCGATATCTACGTCGATACCCGCACCATTGACGTCCATGTTGGACGGCTTCGCAAGGCGCTCATGGTGAATGGTGGGGAAAATCCGGTCCGGACCGTGCGCGGAACCGGCTACGCGCTCGGCTAAACCGGACTGGATTGAAGCAAATCAAGAACCGCGGGCAACTGCCCGCGGTTTTCGTTTTTCACATGGGGCCTAGTTATTGCCCTGCGCCAGAAGATCCGTGATGCGACGCACTGCGACGCGGCGGTTTGCGCGCTCGGCCGTCTCGGTCGGCACCAGCAGGAATTCTTCGCCATAGCCCTGAACCACCATGTTCTCGGGCGGCACCTGGAAATATTCGGTCAAGGCCAGGGCAAGAGATTCCGCCCGCCTGTCCGAAAGCGCGAGGTTCATGGCACGAGATCCGACGGCATCGGTATAGCCCTCGATCATGAAGATCTCGTTCGGGTTCTCGTCGATCGAATCGCGGATCACCTTCCCCAGTGTGGCCAGCTGGTCTGCCTGGTCAGATGTCAGGGCCGAAGACCCGGTATCGAAGGTGATCTGGGGGACGTTGACTGGCGCGACCAGTGAACGAACCTCGGGGATGTCCCGGATCTGTCCCAGCGAAAAGCGCCGATCCGCCCCGGATTCGCTGAGCAGGGCCGCCCGCAATTCATCCTCGCGCAGGGGGCGGTCATAGTACTGGACCGGCTTCGGTTGCGGCAGGGTTGACACCTGGACGGGCTGCACGTTGGTATCGTCGATCAGCCGTGTTTCGCGCCCGTCCGGACTGACCAGCCAACGCTGCAGCACATTCATGTTGGCATCGCGAATGGTCACGACGCGGCTGCCATCCGCCCGCAGAACGGTCGTGCGGGTCGAGCCGTCGGCAAAAGTTTCAGTCTGCACGTCGGAACCAGGCTGATAAAGCAGGGCGTTGTCGTCGCGGATGATCTGCTGACTGCCGTCCGGCAGCATGGTCACCACCCGGTCCCCGGTGTTCAGCGCAACCTGTCGATTGCCATCCAGAAGCTTTCCGACCGCCATGCCGGCCGCACCGGCCAGTAGCAGCGTGCCGATCTGCTTGAGCCTGTCCTTGTCGTCATCATCATTATCATTGTCCCGCGCCTCGCGGCGTTCATCCTCGCGGCGCTGCAGATCGCGCTCTCGACGATCGAGATCACGTTCGCCCTGACGGATTTCCCCTTCGCGACGTTCAAGATCGCGGCGCAGGTCCTGTTCCCGCAGGCGACGGCCGTTTTCGTCTTGGGCACCATCTTCGACGCGGGTGCGGAACTCCTCGTCAGAACGGCGCACGGCATTCTCGCCGATCTTCTGCTCGGTGATCTTGCCTTCGGATTTCCCGGCCGCGAGCGCCGCCGCCGCCGGAAGTGCAGTGACTTCGGCTGCCCGCTTCGAGACTTCGCTGGGGGCATGACGCGCTTCGGGGGCCGCAACCTGTGCCTCGCCGTCGCCGCGCTCAAGGCGTCGCTGCAGCTCGTTAGGGGTCAACTCGCCGCCCTTCTGATCTGCCTGGCGGGTTTCCTTCTCGGCACGCTTGGCGTCACGCTCCCGCGGTTCTCCGCCCTCTGGCGCGGGCTGTTGACCCTCCTGCCGGGCCCGGCGCTCCGCTTTCTGCTTCTGCTCCTTTTCCTCCATGGCGCGGCGCAATTCACCCGAATCCGGGGATGTGTCAGGTTGTGCGCGGCGCTCTGCTTTCTCTCGGTCGGCTCCAGCGTCTTGCTTGGGCTTCAGCGCTGCATCTGCGGCTTCGCCCTGCCTGCGACCTGGCTGCTTTTCGTCCTGAACGGCGCGGCGCTCGTCTTGCGTTCCCTCGCCGATCGCGGCTGCGGGCAGTCCCGCGACAGGTGCCGAAACGTCGCGATCCCGCGACTGTTCCGTTGCAGCCTCCTCTGCGACCCCCCGCTGCTTTTGGCGTGCATCATCCCGCGGCTGGGCGGCCTTTTCGCGAGGCTCGCCTTTCTGAGCCTGAGCGTCGGATGCTTCGGGTGCCGCTGTCTTTTCAGGTTCGCCAGGAACGAGACGCCGCTGCTCTGGTGCTTCTGCCTTCGGGGCTGGGGCATCCTTGCGCTCGCGCTGTGCCTGGGACTCGGGCTCACGGGCCCTCTCATCAACCTGTTCGCGGCGCGGCTGGCGGTCCTGCGCCTTCGGTTGGTCGGGGTTCTCGTTGCGGTTGGCAGCCTTTTGATCTTGCTGTTTCTCCTGCCGCTCTTTCTGCTTGGCCTCTTCGCGCTGCTTCTTTTCCTGCTGCTTTTGCTGCCGGGCCTGCTCTTGCGCTTCCTTGCGCTCCTGCTTTTTCTGCTGCTTCTCCGCCTGGTCCTGCTGCTGCTCCTTCTTTTTCTGCTGCAGGATGATTTCGTCCTGCTGGGGGTCGGCCTGAGCCAGCGCCAGGTCGGGCGCAATCAGCGAAAGGCTTGCCACGATTGCCGTGGTCGTTTTCAAAATGCGACGCATGTCGGTTCCTTTTCCGATGGACGCGTAGATCGGGTCGCACCATAACCGGACTACGTTTGTCCGGTTCCTGAACAAGCTCGTGACCACGGGGTGAGCAAGCTGCATTCCGCCGAGCAGATTTGAACCGGCAGGATTGCGCCGAGCAGGAGAGTGATGTGGCTTTGAAACCTAAGGATTTGCCCGATCTTGGACGTTTCGACTGGGAGGACCCGTTCCGCCTGGATCAGCAACTGAGCGAGGAAGAGAGGATGCTGCGCGATGCAGCACGAGCCTATGCCCAGGATCGACTACAGCCCAGGGTGATTGCCGCTTACCGCGATGAGATAACCGACCCCGAGATCTTTCGCGAAATGGGGGAAATGGGGCTTCTGGGGATCACCATCCCCGAGGAATTCGGCGGCATCGGCGCATCCTATGTTGCATATGGCCTTGTCGCGCGTGAGGTCGAGCGGGTCGATTCCGGCTATCGCAGCATGATGTCGGTCCAGTCATCCCTGGTGATGTATCCAATTCACGCCTATGGCTCGGATGAACAACGTCGGAAGTATCTGCCGAAACTTGCTTCGGGCGAATGGATCGGCTGCTTCGGCCTGACCGAGCCCGACGCGGGGTCCGACCCTGCCGGCATGAAGACCATCGCGAGAAAAACCGAGGGTGGCTATGTGCTTTCGGGGTCAAAGATGTGGATCTCGAACGCGCCGATCGCGGACGTCTTCGTCGTCTGGGCCAAGTCCGAAGCCCATGGTGGCAAGATCCGCGGCTTCGTTCTTGAAAAGGGCATGAAGGGGCTGTCTGCGCCAAAGATCGGCGGCAAACTGTCTTTGCGGGCCTCGATCACAGGCGAGATCGTGATGGATGCCGTCGAAGTCGGCGAGGACGCGTTGCTGCCCGGCGTCGAGGGGCTGAAAGGGCCGTTCGGCTGTCTCAACCGCGCGCGCTATGGCATCAGCTGGGGTGCGCTTGGAGCCGCCGAATTCTGCATGCACGCGGCGCGCCAATATGGTCTGGATCGTCAGCAATTCGGACGCCCGCTGGCGAATACCCAGCTGTTCCAGTTGAAGCTCGCGAACATGATGACCGAGATTTCGCTCGGTCTGCAGGCAAGCCTTCGCGTGGGGCGGCTGATGGACGAGGCACAGGCCGCGCCCGAGATGATCTCGATCGTCAAGCGGAACAATTGCGGCAAGGCGCTTGAGATTGCGCGGATCGCGCGCGACATGCATGGCGGCAATGGTATCCAGGAGGATTACCAGATCATGCGCCATGCGGCCAACCTTGAAACGGTCAATACCTATGAAGGCACGCATGACGTTCATGCCCTGATCCTGGGGCGGGCAATCACCGGGCTGCAGGCTTTCTTCTGAGGACGCGCGGGTCAGGGGTCAATCGGTCAAGGCGATCCGTCCGCCGGCAAGTCGCCTGACCCGTCCCGACAGCTCCAGTGACAGCAGCACCGGGGCCAGGAGCGCCGCGGGCAGGCCCAGATCGCGGATCAGCATGTTTTCCTCGGTCGGGCTCGGACCCAGAAGGGCGATGATGCGCACCTCAATCGCCTCCGGACCGTTCGTGTCAGCATTTTCGGTGGCGGGCAGGGCGGTCGTCCCGGCGTCGGGACTTTCCGTCGCTCGACGGGCGGCGGCCTGGCTTCCACCGTGATCCGGGCAAGGTTCGGGCTGCGTGGGGGCAATCCTGCCGCCTCCAAGTCGCATTCCCATGTTCGACGCATCTGGTGAAAGTGCCGCAAGCACATCCTCGGCATTTCGGATCAGTACAGCCCCGTCACGGATAAGCGCGTTGCAGCCAGAGGCCCGCGCGTCCATGGGATGGCCTGGCACGGCCATGACCTCGCGGCCCTGGTCGAGTGCCGATTTCGCCGTGATCAGGCTGCCCGAGCGCTGTGCAGCCTCGATCACCACCACGGCTTCGGAAAGGCCGGAAATGATCCGGTTGCGCGCCGGGAAATGACGCGAAATCGGCTCGATTCCCGGAGGCTGTTCGGTCACCAGAAGCCCTGTTTCGCAGATCGCTTCGGCCAGCCCCTTGTTTTCTGACGGATAGATCACGTCGATTCCGCCCGCCATGATCGCGATCGTCCCTTGTGCAAGCGTCGCGTGATGGGCGGCGGTATCGATCCCCCGGGCAAGTCCTGCCACGACGCTGGCCCCCGCTTCGGCCAAGGCTGACGCAAGTCCATGTGCCATGCGCAGGCCAAGAGACGAGGCATTTCGTGCACCGATCACGGCGATGGGAAGGCGATCAAGAACGCGGCTGTTCCCGCGCATCCACAGGACCGGCGGAGCCTCGGCAATTTCGCGCAGGCGCGTGGGATAGTCGTCATCGCCCCAGCAAACGAGCCGGGCCCCAAGCCGGTAGCCTTTCTCGATCTCCGCCTCCGCGGCCTCGACCGTGCAGGGGAAGTAGTCGGCAACTCCCGCCTCTCGGGCGATCTCGGGCAGGGCGGCAATCGCGCGTTCCACAGTGCCATGCGCGGTCAAGAGCCGGTGGAATGTCGCAGGCCCGACCTTGCGCGAGCGGATGAGGCGAAGCGACGCCACGGCGCTGTCGGCGCAGGACGGATAGCGAGGGTGGTGGGGTCCTGTCTTCCGCGGTCGCGCCATTTCGGTTCATGCCTCCGCCTCATCCGCGGGAAAGTCATGGCACGGGAATGGTTAAAAAGAGGTTAGCCGCACTCAATCCGTTCCACTCGGCTTCGCGGCCCGCAATTCAGGAGGCGGAGCCCCCGATCGTCAGCCCGCCGATCATCAGGCTCGGAAGACCGACCCCGACCGGCACCCATTGGCCCTGCTTGCCGCAATTGCCGATGCCGGGATCCAGCGCGAGGTCGTTGCCAATCGCGCGGATCCTCTGCAACGCGGTCGCGCCGTCGCCAATGAGCGTCGCGCCCCGGATCGGATCGCCGACCTGTCCGTTCTTGACCCGATAGGCCTCGGTGCAGGAAAAGACGAACTTTCCGTTCGTGATATCGACCTGACCGCCGCCGAATCCCACGGCATAGATGCCATCCTTGAGATCGGCAACGATCGAAGCCGGATCGTCCTGACCCGCCAGCATGAAGGTGTTGGTCATCCTTGGCATCGGAGCGTGGGCGTAGCTTTGGCGCCTGCCGTTTCCGGTCGGCTCGACCCCCATCAGCCGCGCGTTCTGCCGGTCCTGCATGTATCCCACCAGGATGCCGTCCTCGATCAGAACGTTACGCGCCGGCGCATTCCCCTCGTCGTCGACCGAAATCGAACCGCGCCGGTTCGGGATCGTGCCATCGTCGATCACTGTTACACCGGGCGCGGCCACACGCTGGCCCAAGAGCCCGGCAAAGGCGGAATGGCCTTTGCGGTTGAAATCTCCTTCCAGCCCGTGCCCCACAGCTTCATGCAGCAGGATGCCCGGCCAGCCGGGGCCAAGCACCACATCCATCACGCCTGCCGGGGCAGGGACGGAACGCAGGTTCACAAGCGCGATGCGCAGCGCCTCGCGGACGTGGGCCTGCCAATGCTCAGGCGCGATCAGACCATCCAGCGGAACGCGCCCGCCGCCCCCGGAACTGCCCGATTCGCGCCGGCTGTTCGATTCCACGATGACCGACACATTGATACGCGCCATCGGGCGCAGGTCGGTCGCAAGGCCACCTTCCGGCCTGAGGATCGCGATTTCCTGAACCGAGGTGGAAATGCTGGCCGAAACCTGGACGACGCGCGGGTCAAGATCGCGTGCAAAACTGTCGATCTCGCGCAGGAGAGCGACGCGCGCGGCGAAGCTGATGCCCTCGGCAGGGTCGATCGCCGCATAAAGCGGGGTGATATTGGCCGCGGGGGGCAGCGCCAGGGTGCCGCCACCATCGCCGACGGCAAGACGAACAGTATCGGCGGCCTTCCTTAATGCAGTTTCGCCGATCTCGGTGGAATGTGCATATCCCGTGACCTCTCCGCGCACGGCGCGCAGGCCGAAACCTTGCTCCGCATCATAGCTTGCGGTTCTCAGGCGGCGATCGTCGAAGACCAGCGTTTCCCCGCGCGAACGTTCAAGAAACAGCTCTCCGTCATCCGCCCCAACCAGTGCCTCATTCAGGATCTGCAACGCCTGGCTGCGGTCCAAATGGGTTTCAAACGGTGAAAACGGCGAGTCGGTCATGCGAAAGTCCTTTTGCCAGAAAGCCTCGACTAGGGGCTTTTTGGTCGCAAGTCGATAGGTATGACTTGCCCGAGAATAGAAGATATGCTTGTCAAACACTACCGATGTCGGCCGGGCTGGAGGACCTGGGCTCGCCGGCGGGATAGTAGGCAACGGGATGGGATAATGGCATTTGCGACGATGCGCCGCGCGCTGGCGGCGGGAACTGGCCTTGGACTTGCGGCTCTGGCGGGGATCCCGGCCGCCGCACAGGACGTGCTGGGTGACCTGCCCGTGATCGGCAAGCCCCATAATGGTGGCATGGGCTTTCAACCCGCGGCGAGCCCGCTGGCCCATGATCAACAGTGGCTTGACCACTTCGTTCTCTACATCATCACGGCAGTGACGATCTTTGTCTGCCTGTTGCTGCTGATCTGTATCGTCCGCTACAACCGGCGCGCAAACCCAGTCCCCGCCCGTTTCACGCATAATACACCGCTCGAAATCGCATGGACCCTGGTCCCGGTCCTTATCCTCGTGGCGATCGGGGCATTCTCATTGCCTGCCCTTTTCCGTAGCCAGGAAATGCCCAATGATCCCGATCTCGTGATCAAGGCGATCGGTCATCAGTGGTATTGGTCCTATGAATACCCGAATGACGGCATTGCATTCGACGCGCTGATGCTGGAAAAGGACGCGCTTGCCGAGGCCGGTTATTCCGAAGACGAATACCTGCTTGCGGCAGACAACCCGGTGGTGGTGCCGATCGGCAAGAAGGTTCTGGTTCAGGTCACTGCAACGGACGTGATCCATAGCTGGACCATTCCTGCATTTGCCGTGAAGCAGGACGCCGTGCCGGGCCGTATCGCCCAACTCTGGTTCGAAGCGGATCAGGAAGGCGTCTATTTCGGCCAGTGCTCGGAGCTTTGCGGTATCAACCACGCCTATATGCCGATCGTCGTGAAAGCGGTCGCGCAAGAGAAATATGATGCGTGGCTTGCGGGCGCCAAGGAAGAATTCGCGGCCGATGCATCCGATTACCTGCCGGGTCAGCCCGTGAAGCTGGCCTCGGCCGAATAAGGATCGAAAGTGGCCGAGATCAACGCATATCACGGGCCGGCAGAGGCCGGTTTCGGAGACTACGTCGCCTTGCTGAAACCGCGGGTGATGTCGCTGGTGGTCTTCACGGCCTTTGTCGGTCTTTGGGTGGCGCCGGTCACGATGAATCCCTTCGTGGCTTTCTGCTCGATTCTTTTCATCGCGCTAGGCGGTGGGGCATCTGGCGCGCTCAACATGTGGTATGATGCCGATATCGACGCCGTGATGAAGCGCACGGCGGGGCGGCCGGTTCCGGCGGGATTGATCCCGAAACAGGATGCGCTTGCATTCGGCCTCGCGCTTTCTGGCCTTTCCGTGATGATGCTTGGTCTCGCGGCGAACTGGTTCGCGGCAGCTTTTCTTGCCTTCACCATCTTCTTTTACGCAGTTGTCTATACGATGTGGCTCAAGCGTTCGACGCCACAGAACATCGTGATCGGCGGGGCGGCAGGTGCATTCCCTCCGATGATAGGTTGGGCCTGCGCTACCGGGGGGATCGGCATCGAATCCCTGCTGATGTTCGCCCTGATCTTTTTCTGGACGCCGCCGCATTTCTGGGCGCTCGCGCTTTTCATGAACAATGACTACACCAAGGCCGGCGTTCCCATGCTGACCGTGACGCATGGGCGCAAGGTGACGCGGCGCCATGTCTTCGGCTATACCTTGGTGCTTGCGCCCTTCGCGCTGTGGCTCGGCTTCACTTCGATTGGTGGCTGGGTGTACCTGTCGATTTCGGCGGTGCTGAACGCCCTGTTCATTGCCGGTGGATGGCAGATCCTGCGTCGAACCGAAGATCAGGCCCAAGGCGACAGCTACAAGGTCGAGAAGCGTTATTTCCGGCTGTCGCTCTATTACCTCTTCCTGCATTTCCTTGCGCTGCTGGTCCAGCATTGGGTGGGGGCATGGTGATGCTGCCGCAGGTCGAACATGAGCTTCACAAACGCCGACGCAGCCGCAATCTCGGCTTGCTCGTCGTGCTTCTGTCCTTTGTTGCCTTGGTCTTCGGACTTTCGGTCGTCAAGATCACCAATGGCGACATGATGGAGGGGTACGATCACCAGCCTCGTGCCTCGGTTCTGCCGCGCGACCCGAACCCTCCTGCCGCGCAGGGCGGCCCGGTTGCCGCGCCCGGGACGCCCGGAGCCAAGGCAATGGGTCAATCCGAGGGGGGCGGCCAGTGACGCAGCCGCGCTCGAACGGTCGAACTGTGCTGACCCTGGTCGGCGTCGTGATCGTCATGGGTGCCCTGTCCTGGGCCGCCGTGCCATTTTATAACTGGTTCTGCCGTGTCACAGGCTATGGCGGCACCACCAATGTCGCCGAACGGGCCTCGGATGTCGTGCTGGATGAAAAGATCCGCATCCGCTTCGATTCCAATGTCGACCCGAATATGGGATGGACATTCAGACCGCTTCAGCGTGAGATGGAGTTGCGCATTGGCGAGAACGCCATCGCATTTTACGAAGCGATCAATACCAGCGACGTGCCGATCACCGGGACGGCCAGCTATAACGTTGCGCCTGACGTCGCCGGATATTTCTTCAACAAGATCGAATGTTTCTGCTTTACCGAGCAGACATTGCAGCCGGGCGAGCGGGTCGAGATGCCCGTGAGCTTCTTCGTGGATGCGGGAATCGTCGATGACCGCGACGCAAACCGTGTCCGTGACATTACCCTGTCCTATACATTCCACCGCAGCGAGCCCTCGGCGCCGAAGCAGGCGGCGCTGAAGGAGGCGACGGACAAGTCGATCAACTAGAGCAACAACACGCAGCAACAGCGGAACGCAGCCATGGCCCATGTAAAGAACCACGACTACCAGATTCTTCCGCCTTCGATTTGGCCGTTTTTCGGCGCGATCGGTGCTTTCGTGATGCTGACGGGCGCGGTTGCCTGGATGAAGGGGATCACCATCGGCGGCATCCCCGTCGAAGGTCCCTGGATGTTCCTGATCGGTCTGGTCGCGGTGCTTTACGTTATGTTCGGCTGGTGGGCCGATGTGGTGACCGAGGGCGAGACGGGCGAGCATACCCCGGTTGTCCGCATCGGCCTGCAATACGGTTTCATCCTGTTCATCATGTCCGAGGTGATGTTCTTCGTCGCCTGGTTCTGGGCGTTCATCAAGAACGCCATGTATCCGATGGGGCCGGACAGCCCGATCAAGGACGGCGTCTGGCCGCCCGAGGGCATCGTGACTTTTGACCCGTGGCACCTGCCGCTGATCAACACGCTGATCCTGCTCCTGTCGGGTGTGGCTGTCACGTGGGCGCACCATGCCTTCGTGCATGAGGGGGATCGCAAGACCACCATCAACGGTCTGATCGTGGCGGTGATCCTTGGCCTGTGCTTCACGGCGCTGCAGGCCTATGAATACAGCCACGCGGCTTTTGGGCTGGCCGATACGGTCTATGCCGGTACCTTCTACATGGCGACGGGATTCCACGGTGTGCATGTCATCATCGGGACGATCTTTCTTTTCGTCTGCCTTATCCGGATGATGCGCGGCCAGATGACCCAGAAGCAACATGTCGGCTTCGAGGCCGCTGCCTGGTACTGGCACTTCGTCGACGTGGTCTGGCTGTTCCTCTTTGTTGTGGTCTATATCTGGGGCCGTTGATCCCAAGCTGAGTTTCCTGACGGCGCGGGGCATGTCTCTCGCGCCGTTTTCATTGGAAGGGCAGATGCGCCGCTATCTATTTCCCGTGCTGATCGGCGTTCTGGGCTGCGCCGTGCTCATGTCCCTGGGGTTTTGGCAACTCCATCGGCTGGACTGGAAAGAGGCGATGCTCGCCCAGATCCAGAGCCGCATCGAGAGTGAGCCCGTGGCCCTGCCGGACCACTTCACCCCCGACATGAAATACCAGCCGGTCTTCGTTTCGGGCAAGACGACTGGCAACGAGATCGACGTCCTTTCGGGCACCCGCGAACGCGGTGGGGGCTACCAGGTCATCTCGGGTTTCGTGACGGATGACGGAAGGCACATTCTTCTTGATCGCGGCTTCGTCGATCAGGATCACAAGCGTGACCCTCGCCCGCCGGTCCGGCTTGAGGTCACGGGAAACCTGCATTGGCCTGATGAAAAGGGATCGGCCACCCCCGCTCCCAATCTTTCTGAGAACATCTGGTTTGCCCGAGACGTGCCGGCCATGGCAGAGCAGCTTGGGACTGAACCGCTGCTGGTCGTGGCGGCGTCGGTCGCCGGAGAAATGCAGGGCGTCGAACCCATGCCGGTCGCCATTCAGGGTATTCCGAACAATCATCTCAGCTATGCCGTGCAATGGTTCATGATTGCCGCGGTCTGGGCAGGGATGACACTGGCGCTGATCTGGCGTATCAGGCAGCGACAATTCTAGAGGATAGTGATGCGCTACGTTTCGACCCGAGGCCGGGCAGAGGTTCTTGATTTCGCGCAGGCCATGATGACGGGCCTTGCCCGCGATGGCGGCCTTTACCTCCCGGAGGCGATCCCGACCTTCAACGCCGAAGAAATCGCAGCCTTTGAGGGCCTGTCCTATGAGGAAGTGGCCCTGCGCGTCATCACGCCCTTCGTGGGCGAAAGCTTCACTCAGGACGAACTCAGGGGCGCGATCGCCCGCGCCTATGCGGGCTTCGACCATATTGCTCGCGCGCCGATGGTGCAGCTGGCGCCCGGGCATTTCCTGCTGGAGTTGTTCCACGGGCCGACGCTGGCCTTCAAGGATTTCGCCATGCAGCTCATTGGCCAGCTGTTTCAGTTGGCACTGGCGAAGTCGGGGGACCGCGTGACCATCCTGGGTGCGACCTCGGGCGATACCGGCTCGGCCGCGATCGAGGCTTTTCGTGGCCTGTCGAATGTCGATGTGTTCATCATGTACCCGCATGGCCGCGTCAGCGAGGTGCAACGCAGGCAGATGTCCACCCCGGCCGATGCCAATGTCCACGCGCTGGCGGTCGATGGAACATTCGACGATTGCCAGGCGCGGCTCAAGGACCTGTTCAACGACCACGAATTCCGCGACGGGGTCGGGCTTGCAGGGGTCAATTCGATCAATTGGGCGCGCGTGCTGGCCCAGATCGTCTATTACTTCACTGCAGCAGCAAGTCTTGGTGCACCGCTTCGCGAAGTCGATTTCACCGTGCCCACCGGCAATTTCGGCGATGTCTTCGCAGGGTCGATCGCAAAAGCCATGGGGCTTCCGGTCGGGCGTCTGGTCGTGGCGACCAACCAGAACGACATCCTGCACCGCGCGCTGACGACCGGCGAATACCGCACCGGCACCGTCGAGCCCTCGATCAGCCCCTCGATGGACATTCAGGTCAGTTCGAACTTCGAACGCGCCTTGTGGCTGGCCTATGGCCACGACGGCGCCGCCGTCAGCCAATTGATGGACGAGCTGAAATCGGGTGGCTTCTCGATCAGTCAGGGCGCGCTTGAGCACCTGCGCGAAATCTATGTCTCGGGCCGTGTGTCCGAGGCCGAGACGACCGACATGATCGCGACGATCCGCAGCGAGACTGCCGAGGTTATCTGCCCCCACACTGCCGTCGCGGTGAAGGTTGCGCGCGCGCATCTGCGTCCGGGCGTTCCGATGATCAGCCTGTCGACCGCGCATCCGGCGAAGTTCCCCGATGCGGTCGAGGCCGCAATCGGCATTCGGCCGGACCTTCCCGAGCATATGGCCGACCTGTTTGAGCGGGACGAACGGATTACTCGGGTTGAAAACGACGCCGACAAGATTAAATCGCTGATCCTTGAACGGAGAACAGTGTGAATCAAACCCGCATCAGCACCTTGTCCAATGGTTTGCGTGTGGTCACGCGCGACATGCCCGGCCTGCATTCCGCAGCCATCGGAATCTGGGTCAGCGCCGGCTGCCGCGATGAACGCGCCGAGCAGAACGGCATTGCCCACTTCCTTGAGCACATGGCCTTCAAGGGCACCGGAACGCGCAGCGCGCTGGATATCGTCGAGGCGATCGAGAATGTCGGCGGCTATATCAACGCCTATACCTCGCGCGACGTGACCTCCTATTACGCGCGGGTTCTGGCGGGGGATGTCGAGCTGGCGTTGGACGTGATCTCGGACATCGTGCTGAACCCCGTGTTCGACCAGCGCGAGATCGAGGTCGAGCGCGGCGTCATCCTGCAGGAAATCGGTCAGTCGCTCGACACGCCTGATGACGTGATCTTCGATTGGCTGCAAGAAGCCGCCTATCCGAACCAGCCGATGGGCCGCACCATTCTGGGGCCCGCCGAACGCGTCAGCCATTTCGGCCGTGATGATCTTTCAGGATTCATTACCGAACACTACGGACCTGAACGCATGATCCTTTCCGCTGCCGGGGCCGTCGATCACGACCGCATCCTGCGCCAGGCGGAAATGATCTTTTCGCACCTGCCGTCGCGTGGTCTTACCTCGCGGGAACCTGCCCGTTGGCAGGGGGCCGAAGCCCGGCATGTGAAAAAGCTGGAGCAGGCCCATTTCGCGTTGGCCTTTGAGGGTCCGGGCTACATGGCACCCGATTTCTATGCCGCCCAGATCTGGACTTCGGCGCTTGGGGGCGGAATGTCTTCGCGCCTGTTCCAGAAGATCCGCGAAGAGCGGGGGTTGTGCTATTCCATCTTCGCCCAATCGGGTTTCCATGACGATACCGGCATGGTCACGATCTATGCGGGGACCTCGGGGGATCAGATTGCCGACCTCGCCAACCTCACGATCGACGAGATGAAGCGTTCGGCCGAGGACATGACCGAGGCCGAGATCGCTCGGGCCCGCGCCCAATTGAAAGCCGGGCTGCTGATGGGTCTGGAAAGCCCTACCGGGCAGGCCGAGCGCATGGCCCGTTCCCTCGCGATCTGGGGCAGGGTATCGGAACCGGCCGAGGTTGCCCGCAAGATCGATGCGGTCACGGTGGAAGATGTGCGCGCGCATGCCGAACGTCTTATACAGAATGCGCGCCCGGCTCTTGCGCTTTACGGCCCGGTGCGGTCTGCTCCGAGCATAGAGAAACTGAGTCAAAGGCTTGCCGCCTGATGTTCAACCGCCACCGTCCGCCTCGACTGGAGACCGAGCGGATGGTGCTGCGTTTGCCGGCACATGGCGATTTTGATGCATGGGCAGGTCTGAGAACGCTCAGCAGGAATTTTCTGACGCCGTGGGAGCCGGTCTGGGCGCAGGATCATCTGGCCAAGAAAAGCTTCACTAACCGCGTCTATTGGGCGCAGCGCGCGAACCGAAACGGGACCGCGCTGCCGCTATTCCTGATCCGCAAGGATGGAACCTTCCTGGGTGCAATCACGCTTGACAATATCCGGCGTGGCCCCGCGCAATCCGCGACCATCGGCTACTGGATCGGCGAACCGCATGCCCGACAAGGCTTCATGCAGGAAGCAATCGCCGCACTTGTGAGCCATGCCTTTTCGATCATGGATCTGAGTCGCATCGAGGCTGCATGCCTGCCCGAGAATGCCGCCTCGCGCGGAGTATTGGAAAAAGCCGGTTTCAAGTATGAGGGTGTGGCGCAAAGCTATCTTCAGATCAATGGCCGCTGGCGAAATCATGTGCTTTACGCCAATCTGCGCAGCGACAGGCGTGGCAAGACCGAAGTCCGCTGAGAACCGACATGCTCAATCCCGCTGATGACAAACTCGCTGCGGCATTGCCCAAGGGCGTGTTGCGCCCGATGGCCCCGGCCTATCTGGAGGAACCGCGCGGCCGCTATTTCGGCAAGGCCGGTCTAATCGCGGCGCCACGCACCACCGATGAGGTTGCGGCCGTGGTAAAAGCCTGCGCTGAGGCGCGCGTGGGGATCGTCGCTCGGGGGGGTGGAACGGGACTGGTCGGCGGGCAGATCATGGCCAAGGGGCCCGCGCCGCTGATCCTTTCCCTGGAACGGATGACCGCACTTCGCGGCATCTGGCCCGAGGAAAACGTGCTGATCGCCGAAGCGGGGATGACGCTTCAGGCCGTGCGAGACGCGGCCGAGGCGCAGGGGAGGTTGTTCCCGCTTTCTCTTGCCAGCCAGGGCAGCGCCGCGATCGGTGGTTGCCTTGCCACCAATGCCGGGGGCGTGACGGCGTTGCGCTATGGGACGGCCCGCGCGCTCTGCCTCGGCATCGAGGCGGTGCTGCCCGATGGAAGCGTGGTCCACGACCTGAAGCGGCTGCGCAAGGACAATACGGGCTACGACCTGCGCGATCTGTTGATCGGAGCCGAGGGCACCTTGGGGATCATCACGGCCGCGAGTCTCAAGCTGGTTGTCCCGCCCCCCAATGTCGGTGTCGCGATGCTTGAGGTTCCCGATCCCAGCGCAGCGCTCAGTCTGCTGGCACTTGCCGAAGCGCATATGGCCGGGGGCGTGACGGCCTTCGAACTGATCGGCGGGCAGGGGCTTGCTTTCCTTGCCGAAACACTGCCGGAAATCCGAAGGCCGCTTCCGGACGCGGCCTGGAGCGTTCTGATCGAAGTTGGTCTGCCGGCAGGGCTTTCCCCCGACGAGGCATTGGAGCGTTTCCTGACCGACGCGATGGAGCGCGGCCTGCTCAGCGATGGGATGATTGCCCAATCGGGCCAGCAGGCGGACGGGTTTTGGCATCTTCGCGAGCACATCCCCGAGGCGAACCGCCGTATCGGTGCCGTGGCAAGCCACGACATCAGCCTGCCCCTGTCCGAAATCGCCGGGTTCATCAACGACGCCGGCAAGGCGCTGGCAGCCCGGTCCGATGTCCGGGTGAACTGCTTCGGCCATCTGGGCGACGGAAACCTGCATTACAACATCTTCCCAGCCAAAGGTCGGTCGCGCACCGAATATGACAGTCAGCGCACGGCACTCTCGGAACTTGTCCACGAGATGGTGGTGGCCCGTGGCGGTTCCTTCTCGGCCGAGCATGGTGTCGGGCGACTGAAGGTCGGCGAACTGGAACGCTGGGGTGATCCGGCCCGCATTTCCGCCATGCGCGCGATCAAGAGCGCGCTTGATCCCTGGGGTATCATGAACCCGGGGGCCGTGCTTTCCCAAGCTCGGGGCCGAGATGCCGGCGCAGGTGGTCCAGATAAGCCGTGAGGCGCGGCGGGATGAAGGGCTGCGGCAAGTATAGCGCCTGAATGTCCAGTTGTGGCCCGGGAAATCCTTCCAGCAATCTTTCCAGACTGCCATCGGCGATATCGGATTCGACCACGAAGCGAGGGATGACGGCCACGCCGCATCCTTCCAGAGCAAGCCGACGCACGGCGCGCGGGCTGTTCACCGTGATACGGCCGGGCAGCGGGACGCTGATCGCCTTGCCCTCGATCACGAACGTGGCGCGATGCGATGTCGCCGAGTTGCCATCCCGAATGTTCACGTGCTCCCGCAGCTCGTCCGGATGGCGCGGCCAGCCATTCGCCTCAAGATATCCAGGGCTTGCCACGACGACGGATTCCGTGCGTCCGATGCGTCGCGCGATAAGGCTTGAATCGCCAAGCACGCCGATCCGCAAGGCCAGATCGAAACCCTCTGCCGCAAGATCCACATAGCGATCGGTAAGGCGCAATTCGATGCTGATGCCGGGATTTTGCTCGGTAAAGTCGCGTGTCAGCACGGGAATGAACATTTCGCCGAAGCTGACGGGAGCGGTTACAAACAGCCTGCCGGTCAGCGCGCCTTCGTCCGCGCGGGCCTGCGCATCCAGTTCTTCCACCGCAGAGAGAACACGCCGCGCAACAAGAAGAAAGCGCTCCCCCGCCGGGGTCAGCGACAGCGAGCGGGTCGTCCTGTTGAGAAGCGTTATCCCTTGGTGGCTTTCGAGTGCGGCGACGTATTTGCTGACCAATTTGTTGGAGATGCCCAATCGCTTGCCGGCCCGCGTAAACGAACCAGCATCGACCACTGCGACAAATGCCCTGATTCCGTCGAGACGATCCAAGGTATTCTCCAAACTGGCGGCAATGTTTCTCTGATCATGTCCATTATTGCGACAGTCGCAATCCCCTATCTTCGCTGCATCCAAGCATCCTTCCTCATAGGGAACCTCGAAATGTCAGATCTCTCACTCACCGGCGTGGCGACTGCCGAAAACCGGGCAGATATCGCCGCCTTCATCCTTCGCACCTCGACCGGGCTGTTCTTCCTGATCCACGGCCTGATCAAGGTCTTCATCTTCACCCCGGCCGGAACCGCCGGCTATTTTGAATCGATCGGCTTGCCGGGGGCCCTGGGCTACCTGACGATCCTGATCGAAGTACTGGGCGGCGTTGCCCTGATCGCGGGCGTTGCCACGCGTCTGGTTTCGCTGGTGATGATTCCGGTTCTGCTGGGCGCGGCCGTGTTTGGCCATGGCGGTAACGGCTTCACGTTCAGCAACCAGGGCGGCGGCTGGGAATACCCCGTTCTCTGGGCAGTCGTGATGCTGGCCCTGTCTTTCCTGGGAGACGGCGCTTGGTCGCTCGGTCGCCGCAAGTAACCGAAAATCCCACGGAAATCGTGACAAGCCGGCCTTCGGGTCGGCTTTTCGCTATGCGCATGGCTGCCTTGATTTGTCAGTCCCGCATGTTGACCATAATGAAACCCCGAACCAGGAATTCAGGGGGGCTTTCATGGCCGAGGATTATCATGACCGGATCCGTCACAAGGGATTGCGCGACCGTGTGGTGAGTGCCGATCAGGCCGCGGGCATGATTGAGGACGGAATGGTCCTCGGGATGAGCGGATTCACCCGCGCAGGTGAAGCCAAGGCCGTTCCCCTCGCGCTGGCCGAGCGCGCCCGGCGTGAGCCTCTCAAGGTCACGCTGATGACCGGCGCTTCGCTGGGCAACGATCTCGACAAGACTCTGGCCGAAGCCCATGTGACCGCGCGCCGTATCCCCTTCATGTCCGATCCGTCGCTGCGTCGCGCGATCAATGCGGGCGAGGTGATGTATATCGACCAGCATCTCAGCGAGACGGTCGAGCAGTTGAGAACCGGGCAGCTTCCTCCGGTCGATCTGGCCATCGTCGAGGCGGTCGCGATCACCGAAACGGGTGGCATCGTGCCCACGACATCGGTCGGCAACTCGGCGAGTTTCGCGATCCTCGCCAAGAAGGTGATCGTCGAGATCAACCTGAACCAGTCCGAGCAGCTCGAAGGGCTGCATGACATCTACATCCCGACCTATTGGCCAGTGCGGACCCCCATCCCGGTGGTCACGCCGGAAAGCCGGGTCGGATTCCCCTTCATTTCCATTCCGCCGGAAAAGATCGCGGCGATCGTGATCTCGACGAAGCTCGACTCCTCGTCCACGGTGACCGAGCCGGATGCCGAAACCCGCTCGATTGCAGGCCATCTGACCGAGTTCCTGAAAGGCGAGGTTGCCCGAGGCCGGATGCCATCGTCACTGCATCCGCTTCAGGCAGGCATCGGCAGCATCGCGAATGCCGTGCTGCACGGTTTCATCGACAGCCCCTTCCATGACCTGACAATGTATTCCGAGGTGCTGCAGGATTCGACCTTCGACCTGATGGATGCCGGCAAGATGGTCTTTGCCTCCGGCTCGTCGATCACGCTTTCTGAAGCGAAATACCGCGACGTCATGGAGCGTTTCCATGACTACAAGCGCAAGCTCGTTCTGCGCCCGCAAGAGATTTCGAACCATCCCGAGGTGGTGCGCCGCCTTGGCCTTATCGCGATCAACACGGCGCTGGAATTCGACATCTACGGCAACGTGAACTCCACCCATGTGATGGGCACGAACATGATGAACGGAATCGGCGGATCGGGTGATTTCGCGCGAAATTCCTATCTTTCCGTGTTCGTCAGCAAGTCGACGGCCAAGGCAGGCGGCATCTCGTCTGTCGTGCCGATGGTCAGCCATGTCGACCATACCGAACATGACGTGGATATTCTGGTGACGGAACACGGTCTGGCGGATCTTCGCGGCTTGGCCCCGCGCGAGCGCGCGAAGCTTGTCATCGCGCACTGTGCTTCTCCGGATTGGCGAGATCAGTTGCAGGACTACCACGATCGCGCGCTGCTGCGTGGCGGGCATACACCTCATTTGCTGGAGGAAGCGTTGAGCTGGCACGACCGGCTGCGTCGGACCGGAACGATGAAGCCCGAATGATCCCCTGATCCCAACGGCGGCCCGGAAGCCTTCTGCGATCCGGGCCCTGGCTTCAGGCCCCCGAAAGCATCCGCGATATTCTCAGGGCATATCGATCGGTCATGCCCGAAGTGAAATCGGCCAGCGCGTGCAGCGCGCTTTCGGCATCCCGGATGTCGCGCAGATCCAGTGACAGGGCCCGGACAAGTTGCCGGGAATGAGGCGAAAGCGCGGCAATGTCCCAGCCGCCCCGAGCCAGGTCTTCGTAGACAGGCAGGATGCCTGACATGACATTGGCGATGATCCTGCGACCCGATATTTCAAGCTCGGTCTTTCTTGGCGCGGTGAAGATCCTCTCGCGCGCAACGGCCTTGGCGGCGGCGAAGGCCTCGCCAAGCCTGCTTGCACCGATGAGATCCCCGGAAAATGTCCCACGCATGATCGCGTCGTAATGCGTGATGAAGGCGTCGACGGAGGCCTCGATGGCGCTGCCGATCCCCCTTGCGCGCAGATAGCCGATTTCTTCGGCCTCGGTCATGCCGGGTGCATTGCTGTTGGGCTTGCCGCCCAGTTCCGCGAGCAGCCGGCGCACCAAATCAAAGGGCAGCTCTCCGGTCGTGTATGCATCTTCCAGATCAACGATATTGTAGGTGATGTCATCGGCCGCTTCCATCAGGAAGACCAGAGGGTGACGCGCCCAGTAGCGGGCCTGTTCGTGGGTCCTTTCGGGCAGACCCAGACTGCGGGCAGCCGTCGCGAACTGTGGCAGGTCCGAAACAAAGATTCCGAACTTCTTCAGGCCGACATAAGTCTCGCCATGATGCGATCCGCCATTGATGCATTCCCGATCCGGCGCCGTCACCGGGTATTTGGTGAAAGCACCCAGCGTGGCCTTCGACAATCGCATTCCGCCGTCGCCGCGATACATTTCGAGCCGGGTCAGGATGCGAAAGCCCTGTGCGTTGCCCTCGAAGGCGGTGAATTCCGGGCGCAGTCCTGCCGGCAGATCTGCCAACAGCCCCCGTGCATTTGCAAAACCCTCGGAGAACCATGCGCCCATCGCCTCTTCGCCGGAATGGCCAAAGGGGGGATTGCCGATGTCATGGGCGACACAGGCGGCCTGCACGATATCGGCAAGATCAGGAACCTGCGGCTCGGGCAGCTCGCCCGTCTCGGCCAGCCAATGGCCAACCCGCATCGCCAATGAGCGCCCCACGCTGCTGACTTCAATCGAATGGATCAGGCGGTGATGAACATGGTCGTTTTCATAAAGCGGCTGAACCTGCGTCTTGTTCGCGAGCCGCCGGAAGGGGGCCGAAAAGACGATCCGGTCATGATCCTGCACGAAGATCGAGCGATTCCGATGCGGTTGATAGGTCTTGTCGCCCAGCCTTTCCGCGGAAAGCAGGCTTTCCCAGTTCATCCGAAAGCGGTTACCCATGTCAGCGCATCCCTTTTCCGCAGGTGTCGTCCCGACCCTTGCCGCATGGGCGGGCGTTGTCGGGGGAATCTGTAGAAGGGATGTCTTGGCAATGAAAGGTGACAAACGCTCCACCCGACGGGGCGACAGCGTGACAGGGGAAATGCAGCGGGCCCGGAACCTGTCCGGGCCTGCCAATTCGTCTCGTCCGCGCCGTCATGAGACGGCCCAGGATCACCAGGCGGGGATGACCGCGCCGGTGTACTTGTCCTGAATGTATTTCTTGACCTCGGGCGAGTTGTAGGACTCGACCAGCGTCTTGGCCCATTCCGCATCCTTGTCGGCGGTGCGCACGACGATGATGTTGGCATAGGGGCTGTCGGCGTTCTCGATCGCGATCGAATCCTTTTCGGGGTTCAGACCTGCTTCCAGCGCGTAGTTCGTGTTGATGATCGCGACATCGGCATCGGCCAACGCGCGGGGCAACTGAGCTGCGTCGAGTTCCAGGAACTTGAGCTTCTTGGGGTTCTCGGTCACGTCCAGCGGGGTCGGGACAAGGCCGGTGCCTTCGGCAAGCTTGATGACGCCCTTGTCCTGCAGAAGCAGCAGCGCGCGGCCACCATTGGTCGGGTCATTCGGCAGCGCGACCTTGCCGCCTTCGGGCAGATCGTCCAGCGATTTCAGCTTTTCCGAATAGATGCCCATCGGCGTGGTGATGGTCTTGCCGATGGCGACCAGGTCGAAGCCGCGATCCTTGATCTGGTTGTCCAGATAGGGCTGGTGCTGGAAGCTGTTCGCCTGCAGGTCGCCGTCGTTCAGCGCCTGGTTCGGCACGACGTAATCGGTGAACTCGACGATGTCGATGTTCAGGCCCTTTTCCTTGGCGACCTCGGCGACCTGTTCCATGATCTCGGCATGCTCGCCGACCGAGACGCCGACCTTGATGTCTTCGGCCGAAGCCATGCCAGCGACCAGCGCGAGGGTCGAGGCGAGGGCGGCGATGCGAAGTTTGCGCATGGATTGTCCTTTCGGGTTGGAAGTTACCGGCCCCGGTTGCGGGGGGCGCGTTTGTCGAAGCGAGCCGCGATCCATTCGCCAAGCGATTGGACTGCCTGCACAAGAACGATCAGGATGATGACAACGGCAAGCATCACCTCGGGCATAAAGCGCTGATAGCCATAGCGGATACCAAGATCGCCCAGACCTTCACCGCCCACCGCGCCGACCATGGCCGAATAGCCGATCAGGCTGACCACGGCGAGGGTGAGGCCAAGGATGATGCCGGGCATCGCCTCGGGGACCAGCACCTTGCGCACGATCTGGCCGGGGGTCGCGCCCATGGCGCGGGCGGCCTCGATCAGCCCGGCATCGACCTCGCGGATCGCGGTTTCGATCAGGCGCGCGATGAAGGGGGCTGCGGCGATGGTCAGCGGCACGATGGCCGCGGTGGTGCCGATCGACGTTCCCGCAATCAGCCGCGTCAGCGGAATGATCGCGACGACAAGAATGATGAAGGGGGTCGAGCGCGCGGCGTTGACGATCAGGCCAAGCACGGTATTGGCGACGGGTGCCGAAAGCAGCTCGCCCCGGCGCGATGTCGCAAGGAAAATGCCCAGCGGCGCGCCGATCACCGTGCCGAGAACGGTGGCCATGAAGACCATGTAAAGGGTCTGTAGGGTGGATTCCCACAGCAACGGGATCAGGTTAGCCGACATAGCCGAGCACCTCCGTCAGAAGGCCGTGTTCTTCGAGGAAGTGGCGGGATTCTTCAAGCCGCTCACAGGGCAGGCCGACGATCAGACTGCCGAAGGGCCTGTCGCCGATCTCTTCGATGGCACCGGCAAGGATGTTGACATTGACGCCACGCTCGGCCGTCAGGCGCGCCAGCATCGGGTCCGTCGCGTGACGGCCTGTAAAGGTGATCTGCAGCACGGCCTCGGCATCGGCGGCCTGGGGCTCGTCGCGCAGAAGCCCCGCCACGAATTGCGGCACCGCGACCCCGGTCACGCCTTGCAGGAAGCTGCGCGTGGTCGGATGCGTCGGCCGCGAGAAGACCGAATAGGTTTCACCCGACTCGACGATCTTGCCGGCCTCGATGACGGCGACATGGCTGCAGATGTCGCGAACCACGGCCATTTCATGGGTGATGAGCAGGATCGTCAGCCCAAGGTCGCGATTGATCCGTTGCAGCAGGTCCAGAACCTGCCGCGTCGTGTCGGGATCGAGGGCCGAGGTGGCTTCGTCGGACAGCAGCACGCGCGGTCCCGTCGCCAAGGCCCGCGCGATGCCGACGCGCTGCTTCTGACCGCCCGACAGCTCGGCCGGATAGCGGCTGGCCTGGGCGGTCAGGCCCACGCGCTCGATCAGCTCGGCGACGCGGGGGGCGATCGCGGCTTTCTCGACGCCGGCGATCTCGAGCGGCAGGGCGATGTTTTCCGCAACCGTGCGCGAGGCCAGCAGGTTGAAGTGCTGGAAGATCATCCCGACCTCGCGGCGTATCCCGCGCAAGGCTCCGTCCGACGCGGCGCCGACATCATGGCCGTTGACGATGACCTGGCCGGTCGAGGGGCGTTCAAGCCCGTTCACCATGCGAAGCAGCGTGGACTTTCCAGCGCCGGAGCGTCCGATGATGCCGGTGACCGCGCCCTGGGGCACGTCGAGCGAAATGTCCTGCAGGGCCACGACATCGCCCGCCCCGCCTTTTTGCGGATAGCGGCGCGTCACGCCCTGAAATGAGATTGCTGGCTCTGCCATGGGTCCGTCCTGAATTTCAGGCGTGACCTATGCGCTCGGGGCCCGGCTTTGCAAGGGGCTGGGGGGCCGCATTGCGAAAATGCCGTTCCTTCCTGGCCTATCCGGAAGGAACGCCGTTCCGATTGTCGATCTTACGCTGCGGAAAGCGCTGCGATGATCGGCCCGAAATCTGCCGCCTTGAGGCTTGCGCCACCGACGAGTGCCCCGTCCACATGCGCGATGGCGAAAATTTCTGCGGCATTTCCCGGCTTCACCGAGCCGCCATAGAGCAGGGCGATGTCAGCCCCGTCGTCGAACCGGGCCACGAGACGGTCCCGGATCAGGGCGTGAACTTCGGCGATCTGTTCACTGGTCGGGGTCCGGCCGGTGCCGATCGCCCAGACTGGCTCATAGGCGATGACGGTGTTCGAGGCGGTCGCGCAATCGGGAACCGAGCCCGCAAGCTGGGCCGAAATGATGTCCAGTGTCTCTCCGCCATCGCGCTGAGCTTCGGTTTCCCCCACGCAGATTACCGCGACCAGACCGGCTTCGTGGGCGGCGACGGATTTCGCGGAAACCTGTGCATCGGTTTCGGCGTGATCGGTCCGGCGTTCGGAATGGCCGACAATCACGTGGCTTGCGCCCGCGTCTTTCAACTGGGTTGCCGCGATGTCTCCGGTATGTGCACCCGACATCTTGGCATGGCAGTCCTGACCGCCCACGGCAAGCCTGCCTTCCGCCCTTGCAGCCATCGGCTGAACCAGCGTGGCGGGAGGACAGATCAGCACCTCGCAGCCGGGGGCAGGATATTCGGTCAGAATCTGGTCGATCTCGGCCAGGGCCGCCAAAGTTCCGTTCATCTTCCAGTTGCCGGCAGCAAGTTTGCGCGGGGCCATCAGCCTCTCCCTTTGATCTGTTCGAATAGGGGATTAGGCCGCGCATCCTGCGCGATCAAGTCGACCGAAAGGATGTGGGCGCTAACGGAAGAAAGAAAATGTCAGACCCGTGCGCGGGTGCCCTCGATCGGGCCGAAACTCACGGATTCACCGCAGCCGCAGCTGTCGGTGACATTGGGGTTGCGGAACTTGAAGCCGGATTCGAGAAGGCTCGTCTCGTAGTCGATCTCGGTCCCGAACAGGAACATCTGGGCCGTGGGGGCGATCAGAACCCGTGCTTCGCCCTGTTCGACGACCTCGTCGCCCGGGGCGGGGGATTGGGCCAGTTCCATCGTGTATTCCATGCCCGCGCAGCCGCCCTTCTTCAGGCCGATGCGCAGCCCGCTGGCGGATTTCGCGGCCATCAGGCGCGCAATCTGGCGCTCGGCCGCTTCGGTGATGGTGACAGGGGACTTGCCGGGGATCGAGAACATCGCTGCTTCCTTGTTCGCTGTTCTTCATTTAGGGGCAAGGAAGGCTCGGCTCAAGGGGTGCTTGACACTGCCGCCCCGCTGGCTATAAGCGCCGCTTCATTGGTGTTGGTGGACCCCGCAAGGGGAACCCTGTCAGGCCTAGTGCCAGAGGACAACGCCCTTCGAAACCATATATGAAGGAGATCAGCGATGACCAAACGCACCGCTGCCAAGTACAAAATCGACCGCCGCATGGGCGAAAACATCTGGGGCCGCGCCAAGTCGCCGCTGAACAAGCGCGAATACGGCCCGGGCCAGCACGGCCAGCGCCGCAAGGGCAAGCTGTCGGACTTCGGTACCCAGTTGCGCGCCAAGCAGAAGCTCAAGGGCTACTACGGCGACCTGACCGAGAAGCAATTCCGCCGCATCTACGCGGAAGCCGAGCGCGTCAAGGGCGACACCGGTGAGAACCTGGTCGGCCTGCTCGAGCGCCGCCTGGACGCCGTCATCTACCGCGCCAAGTTCGTTCCGACCATCTTCGCTGCCCGTCAGTTCGTGAACCACGGTCACGTCGAAGTGAACGGCAAGAAGGTCAACATCGCGTCCTACCGCGTCAAGGAAGGCGATGTCGTCTCGATCCGCGAGCGTTCGCGCCAGCTGGCCATCGTTCTGGAAGCCGTCGCCCTGACCGAGCGTGACGTTCCGGACTACCTGGAAGTCGACCACAACAAGATGACCGCGAACTTCGTCCGCACCCCGGCCCTGGGCGACGTGCCCTACCCGGTCGTGATGGAACCGAACCTGGTCGTCGAATTCTACGCCAAGAACTGATCCTTTTCGGTTCTCAGGAATTCCGGGCCGTCCCTTCGGGGGCGGCCTTTTTCTTTTGCGCGGGATCACATTGCGGCGAAGCATCGCTCTGCCGTCTTGCGGGATGGTCGGGCTTGTCCGATGCATGGGCGAAATTGGCATATACGAGGGACGAGATGCGCTATGCGCTCGCACTGACAATCCTGGCATCGCTTGCCATGCAGGCCAGCCCGCTCTTGGCGCAGGAAGACGCCGCGAATACCAAGGAAGAGCGGCTCTGGACCTGCGAGACTTCGATCGCAGGCGAGCGGACCGAGATCAATTATGTCCGGGACGCCGAATTTCGCGAAAATGTCGGCAAGCTGGAAAAGAACCTGTCGGGCTGGGGCAAGATCTCATGTCCGGGCTATATCACCCTGCGCGAGATCCTGCGGCGCAATCAGATGACCGATGACGGCAGCTATTGCCTGCTTTGGGACAAGGCGGGCGACACCTATGTCGGGGCGCAGCTTGGTGAGCGAAAGGGCAATGCCCTTTGCCGAAAGACCTTCTGCGAGAAGGTGAATGATACACGGGCCGCAACATTCAAGGGTGTGAACGGATTGGCAGTCGCGGGCTATGATGCCGTGACCCAACGACCCGGCGCGACGATCCTGGCGGCAACATCGGGCTCGATGGTGGGCATGATGCAGGCGGCCGGAACGGCAGCGGCTGGTGTCGCCGTCTCGCCGGTGGCCGTGGGCTCGCTGATGATCGGGACAGCAGCGGCGGGCGGGACCATGTGGTATTGCGCCGACGAGTAAGCGGTTTTCCTGTTGGTCGAAATGTCAAAGGCCCCGGATCGTTCCGGGGCCTTCTGGTTTCGGGACGTCAATCTCAGGCCTTCGCGAGGTTGCGCAGCACATAGTGCAGCACGCCGCCGTTCTCGAGATATTCGATCTCGACCTCGGTATCGACGCGGGCCTTGAGCTGGATCACCTTCTCGCTGCCATCGGCATAGCGGATGGTGGCCGAGACCAGCGAGAGCGGCTTGAAGTCGCCTTCGAGACCATCGATCGAGACGGTCTCGTCACCCCTCAGACCCAGCGTCTTGCGGTTGTCGCCCCCCGTGAACTCGAAGGGGATGACACCCATGCCGACCAGGTTCGAGCGGTGGATGCGCTCGAAGGACTCGGCGATGACTGCTTTAACGCCCAGTAGGTTCGTGCCCTTGGCCGCCCAGTCGCGCGAGGAGCCTGCGCCATATTCGATCCCGCCAATGACGACCAATGGGATGCCGGCGTCCTTGTAGGCCATGGCGGCGTCATAGATCGAAGTCTGGGCGCCGTCCGGACCGGTGGTGTAGCCGCCTTCGACGCCATCCAGCATCTCGTTCTTGATGCGAATGTTGGCGAAGGTGCCGCGCATCATGACTTCGTGATTGCCGCGACGCGAGCCGTAGCTGTTGAAGTCCCTCGGAGCGACCTGACGCTCGGTCAGGTATTGGCCAGCGGGGGTGGTCGGCTTGAAGGAGCCGGCCGGCGAGATATGGTCCGTCGTGATCATGTCGCCGAGCAGCGCAAGGACGCGGGCCCCCTCGATGTTGTGGATTGCACCCTTTTCCTTGCCCATGCCCTGAAAATAAGGCGGGTTCTGTATGTAGGTCGAGGTCGCTGGCCAATCATAGGTTTCGCTATCCGTGACCTCGACGGCCTGCCAGCGCTCGTCCCCCTTGAAAACATCGGCATATTTGGCTTGGAACATCTCGCGGGTCACGATTGTGTCGACCAGTTCCGCGACTTCTTTCGAGGTCGGCCAGATGTCTTTCAGGAAGACCGGCTCGCCCGCGGGAGTATAGGCGAGCGGCTCACTGCTCAGGTCGATATTCATGTCACCGGCGATGGCGTAGGCCACGACCAGCGGCGGCGAGGCGAGGTAGTTTGCGCGCACATCGGGCGAAATCCGACCCTCGAAGTTGCGGTTGCCCGAAAGGACCGAGACCGCGACGAGGTCGTTATCGTTAATCGATTTCGAGATTTCCGGCTGCAAGGGACCCGAGTTGCCGATGCAGGTGGTGCAGCCGAACCCGACGAGGTTGAAGCCCATTGCGTCCAGATCTTCCTGCAGGTTCGCCGCCTTCAGGTATTCCTCGACGACTTGAGAACCGGGAGCCAGCGAGGTTTTTACCCAGGGCTTGCGTTTCAGGCCAAGGGCGCGGGCCTTGCGTGCAACCAGACCGGCGGCCATCAGCACATATGGGTTCGAGGTATTGGTGCAGGAGGTGATCGAGGCGATCACGACCGAGCCGTCGTGCAGCTTGTAGTCCTGGCCCTCGACCGTGCCTTCCTTGTAGCCCTCGTGGTGGCCTGGAAGGTCGTGGGGGGCAGGGGCGCCGCCTTCGGCATTCCAGCGTTTTTCGCCGTTCGCTGTCGGCTCGGGAAGCTTGCGGGTGCCATAGATGTATTTGCGAAACTCGAAGGCCGAGTCTGTCAGGGCCACGTGATCCTGCGGGCGTTTCGGACCGGAAATGGCCGGAACGACGTCGCTCTGATCAAGTTCCAGCGTCGAAGAATAGATCGGAGCATAATCCCTGGTACGCCAGAATCCGTTCGCCTTGGCATAAGCCTCGACCAAGGCGATGCGCCCTTCGTCGCGGCCCGTCTGACGCAGGTAGCGCAGGGTTTCGTCATCAATAGGGAAGAAGCCGCAGGTTGCGCCATATTCCGGGGCCATGTTCGCGATGGTGGCGCGATCGGCCAGCGGCATGTGGTCAAGGCCTTCGCCGTAGAATTCGACGAACTTTCCGACCACGCCATGCTTGCGCAGCATCTGGACGACCTTGAGCACGAGGTCGGTGGCGGTGACGCCCTCTTTCAGCGCGCCGGTAATCTTGAAGCCGACGACTTCGGGGATCAGCATCGAAATCGGCTGTCCCAGCATCGCGGCCTCGGCCTCGATGCCGCCGACGCCCCAGCCCAGAACGGCAAGGCCGTTGACCATGGTGGTGTGACTGTCAGTGCCGACGAGAGTATCGGGATAAGCGACCTCCTGGCCGTTCTGGTCCTTGTCGGTCCAGACCGTCTGGGAAAGATATTCAAGGTTCACCTGGTGGCAGATGCCGGTGCCCGGGGGAACGACCCTGAAGTTGTTGAACGCGTTCTGACCCCATTTCAGGAAGGTATAGCGCTCCATGTTGCGTTCGTATTCACGCTCGACATTGACCTGGAAGGCGCGCGGGGTGCCGAATTCGTCGATCATGACCGAATGGTCGATGACCAGATCGACCGGGTTCAGAGGATTGATCTTTTGCGCGTCCCCTCCCAGCGCCTTGATGCCGTCACGCATGGCGGCCAGATCAACCACCGCTGGCACGCCGGTAAAATCCTGCATCAGCACGCGAGCCGGGCGATAGGCGATCTCGCGCGGGTTCTTTCCGCCCAGCGTCGCCCATTCGGCAAATGCCTTGATGTCGTCCACGCTGACCGTCCGCCCGCCATCCTCGAAACGCAGCAGGTTCTCGAGCACGACCTTGAGAGAGGCAGGCAGTTTCGAAAAATCGCCCAGGCCCGCCTCGGTGGCGGCTTCGATCGAATAATAGGCGACCGACGATCCGTCCAGGACAAGCTGGCGGCGCGTCTTCGCGGTATCGGTTCCGGTTTGGATGGTCATGACTCGGCTCCCTTTCCTTGTAGCAAGGTGGCTGAATGGCAGTGTCATTCAGCGATGTGCCCATTTTCCGGCGATGGATCAAGGCAAGGCTGAAATTGTATGCAATGGTATACCGTTTATGGGGCGCAGGTGCAAGATGTGGGTTTCCAGCAACGTTCACATCCCGCGCGCGTTCCGCTAACAAAGCATTGATTTGTAGCATGTGCTGTCGGAGCGTTAGGTGGGGCAGGACGGAAATTTCGGGATACTTGCGGACTATGGCTTCGGGACTTGCCCCCCTTTGCTTGCTGATAAGGCATGAGATTCAATGGGTTCGCCCGTTGAAATGTGTGACTGCCGGGACGATGGCGATTTTCTTGCTGCTGGGTCAAGCTTCGGTGGCACAGGAATTCGGGGCTTCGGCAGATGCCGATGGGGGAAGTGCGGCGCCATTAGGGACCCCCGACTCCGCCGCTTTTTCGGCTGAACAGTTCGGCAGGGCCGTTCTTGCACAGTCCCGTGTCGAGCCCGCGCCACAGTTGGACGCGCCGGGCGCGACGTCCGAAGACGAGGCCGAGGGGCAGGATGTCGGCCTGATCGAAGCCCCGGAGGGAAGTTCCGGGACGGCAGCCGACACGCTTTCGGATATTGGGGATGATCCTGTCGGCGGCAATGCTGGGCTTGCGAATTTTGCCGAGCGCCGGACCGCGCAGAGCCGGGCCCGCCTGATTGGCCCGATCGGTCATCCGCCGGTCGTGGTCGAGCTTTTCACCTCGCAAGGATGCTCTTCCTGCCCGCCGGCGGACGAGATGTTGAACGATCTGGCTGACAGGGACGACATTCTTGCCCTGTCCTGGCATGTCGATTACTGGGATTATCTGGGCTGGTCAGATCAGTTTGCCCGACCCGAGTTTACCCGTCGGCAAAAAGCCTATGCCCATGCCTGGCGTGAACGCGCCGTTTACACGCCCCAGATGGTCGTCGGTGGCACCGATACGCTGATCGCCGTCCGTCCGGCCGAGCTGATGGCTTTGATTGACGCGCAAGTTTCCAAGCCTGTACCGGTGCTCGTCAACTCCCAGCCTGAGGGGCAGGGTTTCCGCATCGAGCTTGTGCCGCGCGTCTCGATCAGCACGCCCGTCGCGATCACACTGGTCCGCTATGCGCCCGAGCGGCAGGTGAAGATCAAGGCAGGCGAGAACCGTGGCATGTCGGTGACCTATCGCAACGTGGTGCTCGCGGTCGAACGGATCGCCGAGTGGGACGGAAAGGCGCCATTGCGGATGACCGTGACGGCAGGTTCTGCCCCTGCCGACGCTTTCCCGGCCGATACCCGGCATGCGATCCTTGCCCAGCAGATGGGCCGGGACCGCGATCGCAGGGCAACCGGCCCTATTCTGGCCGCAATCCGGCTTGACTGACCGATACGCCCGTCTGCGCTTGTCCACGACGCGAAGCTGGGCCAGAAACCCGGACGGATGCTTCCGGCATCCCGAACAGACAGATCCGAGGCCCCCATGACCGAATCCCGCAAGAACAACTCCTGGCTCAAACCCGCGCTCGAATTCGGGCCTCTGGTTCTTTTCTTCGTCGTATTCATGCGGTTCCGGGATCGGACCTTCACATTGGGCGGGACTGAATATACCGGCTTCATCGTCGCCACCCTGGTCTTCATTCCGGTTCTGGTCCTGTCCACGTTGGCGCTTTGGCGGCTGACGGGGCGACTTTCTCCCATGCAGATCGCGACGCTCGTGCTGGTCGTGGTCTTCGGTGGGCTCTCGGTATGGCTCAATGATCCCAAGTTCTTCAAGATGAAGCCGACGATAATCTATCTGATCTTCGCGGGGCTTCTGGGGCTTAGCCTGATCCTGCGGCGGAACTGGCTCGAACTGGTCATGTCCGAGGCCTTGCCCATGACGGCCGAAGGCTGGCGCGTTCTCTCGGGCCGCATGACGGTCCTTTTCCTCGGGCTGGCCGGGGCGAACGAAATCGTCTGGCGCACGATGTCCGAAACGGCCTGGGTCAACTTCAAGACATTCGGCCTTACCATCATCATGGTGGTGTTCTTCGTCTTGAACGCCAAGCTCTTCGAACGCCACGCCCTGCCCAAGGACGCTGATTGAGGTCATTTGCCTTGCGCGGCAGGGCGGGCAGGAGTAACCGGGCGTCTCACGCACAGGAGTCCGTCAATGTCCGAGAAGACCTTGCATCCGCGCACCCGCGCTGTCCATCACGGCATCCGCCGCAGCCAGTATGGCGAGATGGCCGAAGCGCTGTTCATGACGCAGGGCTTTTCCTATGACAGCGCCGAGCAGGCCGAGGCGCGCTTCATCAAGACCGGCTCGGACGAGTTCATCTATGCCCGTTACGGCAACCCGACCTCGCGCATGTTCGAGGACCGGATTGCCGATCTTGAAGGCGCAGAGGATGCCTTTGCCACGGCCAGTGGCATGGCGGCCGTCAACGGTGCACTGATGAGCATGGTGAAGCCAGGCGATCATATCGTTTCGGCAAAGGCGCTGTTCGGGTCGTGCCTCTATGTGCTCGACGTGCTGGCGCGGTTCGGGGTCGAAGTCACCTATGTGGACGGTACCGATCCGGAGCAATGGCGCGCCGCGATCCGTCCGGACACAAAGGCCGTCTTTTTCGAATCCGTGTCGAACCCCACGCTGGAACTTGTCGATATCGCCGCCGTGGCCGAACTGGCCCATGCCGTCGGCGCCCTGGTGGTGGTCGACAACGTCTTTGCGACGCCGGTCTTTTCCCGCGCGATCGAACAGGGCGCGGATGTCGTGGTCTATTCGGCCACCAAGCATATCGACGGCGCGGGACGCTGCCTCGGTGGTGTCATCTGCGGCACGCGCCATTTCGTCCGCGAAGTCGCCGAACCCTATCTGAAACATACCGGCGGCGCGATCAGCCCGTTCAATGCCTGGATGATGCTGAACGGCATCGCCACGATGGACCTGCGCGTCCGGGCCCAGACCGAGACGGCGCTGAAATTCGCGACCGCCATGCTGGACCTGCCGGGGCTGACGCGGGTCATCTATCCCGGTCTCGCGAGCCATCCGCAGCATGATCTGGCGATGCGTCAGATGGGCGCGGGCGGCACGATGGTTGCAGTCGATGTCGGCAGCAAGGACGCGGCATTCGCAGCGATGAACAAGATGCGGATCTTCCAGATCTCGAATAATCTCGGCGACGCGAAATCCATCGTGACCCATCCAGCCACGACCACGCATCAGCGGCTGTCACCCGAGGTGCAGGCCAGCCTCGGCATCACGCCGGGCCTCTTGCGCCTTTCGATCGGCCTCGAGGATGTCGGCGATCTGGTTGCCGACTTCCGGCAGGCTTTCGCGTGACGATGCGGGGCGCGATCTGTCATCCGATTGTGACGGCGCCCCTTTATTTTTCGTTCCCAGTCCCCAAATTCGTCCCGACCTGTCAGGGGAGACGACCATGACCGAAGCCCGCCCTGTCGCCACGGATCGCGCCTATCCGGCGCTGTCGCGCGAATACCCCGCGGATTTCCGTGTCGATGACCGATACAAGGCAAGCCTGCCTGACCTGCAGAACGGTCCGGCCAGCCTGATCGTGGGTGCGCGCGCGCCGATCCAGCATGTCGGGATCTCGAACTTCCGCTTGCCGATCCGATACCAGACCCGTCCCGATTCCACCCATGAAGGCGGAGAGGTGACGCTTGAGACTTCGGTCACCGGAACGGTCAGCCTTGAGGCAGATCGCAAGGGCATCAACATGAGCCGGATCATGCGCTCATTCTACGCCCATGCCGAGAAGCGCTTTTCGGTCGGCGTGCTGGAAGCCGCTCTCGACGACTACAAATCCGATCTGGAAAGCTTGGATGCCCGTATCCAGATGCGCTTCAGCTTTCCGATGCGGGTCGAATCCCTGCGTTCCGGCCTGACGGGCTGGCAGTATTACGACATCGCGCTGGAACTGGTCGAGCGGGCGGGCCAGCGCCTGCAGATCATGCACCTGGATTACGTCTACAGTTCGACCTGCCCTTGTTCGCTGGAACTGTCCGAACATGCGCGCCAGATGCGGGGGCAATTGGCCACGCCGCATTCGCAGCGCTCGGTTGCGCGTATCTCGGCCGTGATCCAGGGTGAGCATCGCATGTGGTTCGAGGACCTCGTCGACCTTTGCCGCCGGGCCGTGCCCACCGAAACGCAGGTCATGGTCAAGCGCGAGGACGAACAGGCGTTCGCCGAACTGAACGCCGCGAATCCGATCTTCGTCGAGGATGCCGTAAGGGCCTTTGCCGGCGTGCTGATGTCGGACGCGCGCGTGGGCGATTTCCGTGTGGTGGCCAGCCATCAGGAATCACTTCATTCACATGACGCGGTCAGCGTGCTGACGCGGGGCGAGACCTTCGCGCAGGCAAGCCTCGACCCATCGATTTTTGCGGGTCTTCGGGCTTGATGTGAACAAGGCGTGAACATGGGCTTTCCCCGCACGCCAGCAGGGGCTATGTTTGCGCAATGAACGAATTCGACGAATTTGACGCCTTCGAGGCTGCAGCGGCTCCTGTGCCCCTGTCGCAACGGGCGATGGGCGCGCGCCCGATGCCCTATCTGGACGGGCTGAACGCGGCGCAGCGCGAGGCGGTCGAGGTGCTTGATGGACCCGTCCTTCTGCTGGCGGGTGCGGGAACGGGCAAGACACGGGCCCTGACGACGCGCATCGCGCATCTGCTGACGCTGAACAAGGCCAGGCCGGGCCAGATCCTTGCAGTGACCTTCACCAACAAGGCCGCGCGCGAGATGAAGGAGCGTATCGGCCGCCTCTTGGGCGAGATGGTCGAAGGCATGCCTTGGCTTGGGACGTTCCACTCGATCAGCGTCAAGATCCTGCGCCGCCATGCCGAACTTGTTGGCGATGCGACGCTGCATCTGAAGCCAAGCTTCACCATCCTCGATACCGACGACCAGATCCGGCTGTTGAAACAGCTTATGGAAGCGGAGAATGTCGATGTGAAGAAGTGGACCCCGCGTTGGGTAGCATCGCACATTGACAACTATAAAAACAGATGCTGGCGGCCAGATGCCGTTCCTGCCTCGGCGGAAAAGACAATCGAACGCGTGCCTGGAACATTCACTACCAAACGTGATGGAGGTTCGGGGCATGAAGTAAAAGTGACAGAGGTCTATCGCCAATATCAGCGCCGTCTGCTGGAACTGAACGCGGTCGATTTCGGCGACCTCTTGATGCATTGCGTCACCATCTTCCAGGCCCATCCAGACGTGCTGCGGCAATGGCAGGACCGCTTCCGCTATATCCTCGTGGACGAGTATCAGGACACCAACGTCGCGCAATACATGTGGCTGCGCCTGCTCGCCAAGGCGCATCGCAACATCTGCTGCGTGGGCGATGACGACCAGTCGATATATGGTTGGCGCGGTGCCGAGGTCGGCAACATCCTGCGTTTTGAAACCGATTTCCCCGGCGCCAAGGTGATCCGTCTGGAGCGGAACTACCGCTCGACGGCGCATATCCTGGCCGCCGCCTCGGGGCTGATCGCGGCGAACCGGGGGCGTCTGGGCAAGACCCTCTGGACCGAGGCCGAGGGCGGCGAGAAGGTTCGCCTGATCGGTCATTGGGACAGCGAGGCCGAAGCCCGCTGGATCGGAGAGGAAATCGAATCCTTCCACGGCGGCCATCGTCATGCGGTGGGCCAGCGCGGCCTGAACGATATCGCGATCCTTGTCCGCGCGTCCCACCAGATGCGGGCCTTCGAGGACCGCTTCATGACCATCGGCCTGCCGTATCGCGTCATCGGCGGCCCGCGTTTCTATGAACGGCAAGAGATCCGCGACGCGATGGCGTATTTCCGGCTGGCTGTGTCGCCCACGGACGACCTGGCGTTTGAACGGGTCGTGAACCTGCCCAAGCGGGGTCTGGGTGACAAGGCCGTGCAGAAAATCCAGGTCGAAGCGCGCGAGCGCGGCCTTTCCCTGCTGGAAGGCGCGGCCTCTGCCCTGGCCGTCGGCGCGATCGGGGGCAAGGGTGGTGCCGCGCTGCGTGTCTTTGTCGAGAGCATGGGGCGCTGGCATGCTGATGCCATCGACAGCGCCGCGAACCACGTCGAATTGGCCGAGCGGATCCTGGACGAATCCGGCTATACCGCGATGTGGCAGAACGACAAGTCACCCGATGCGCCGGGCCGGCTCGACAACCTGAAAGAGTTGGTCAAAGCTCTGGAAGAATTCGAGAACATCCAGGGCTTCCTCGAACATGTCGCGCTGGTCATGGATAATGACAAGGCCGAGCAGGCCGATCAGGTCAGCATCATGACGCTGCACGCCGCCAAGGGCCTTGAATATCCCATCGTCTTCTTGCCGGGGTGGGAGGACGGGCTTTTCCCCAGCCAGCGCAGCATGGACGAGACCGGCATGAAGGGGCTCGAGGAAGAACGGCGGCTCGCCTATGTCGGCATAACGCGGGGCGAGGAACTGGTCACCATCAGCTTTGCGGGCAACCGGCGCATGTATGGACAATGGCAATCCAGCCTGCCTTCGCGTTTCATCGACGAGCTGCCTGAGGATCATGTTGACGTTCTGACCCCGCCCGGGCTTTACGGCGGGGGCTACGGAGCTGCAGCGCAGTCCTTTGGTCATCAGTCCCATATGCAGTCAGGAATGCACGATCGCGCCGCCAAGGCAGACGTCTATAATTCGCCCGGCTGGAAGCGTATGCAGCAACGCAGTGCCGATCGCGCGCAGCCCGTGCATCGCGCGCCGGTCATCATCGATGCCGAGCCTGCGGCGCGTTTTTCGGTGGGGGATCGGGTGTTTCACCAGAAGTTCGGCAATGGGACGGTGATGGGAATTGCCGAGGATACGCTGACCGTCGAGTTCACGACCGGTTTCAAGACGATCAAGGCAGGCTATGTCCAGCCGGCTTCCGCAGGTGGGGGCGGTCTGGACGACGTGCCTTTCTGAGAACCGGCGCGCTGACGCATGCGTTTCCTTGTCTAGCGAGAGGAGACGTTGAAATGCTCGATATCCAGACAGACGAGACGCGCAACGTGATCATGGCGCGACCCGAGGGGCCGCTGCCGGCCAGCGCCTTCGATACGCTTGGGCAGACCATCGACGATTACGCCAGCAAGCACGACCGGATGCCCGGTCTGGTCGTTTTCCTGAAGGGCGTGCCGCATTGGGAGGGAATGTCGGCCCTGCGCGCGCATTTCGATCTTGTGCGCAAGCGGGCCTCGGTCCTTCCTCGCGTGGCCATCGTCACGGATGTGGCCGGGCTTACCTTTCTGCCGGGGCTTGCCAATGTCTTCGTTCGGGCGCGGGTGCGCCAGTTCGATGCCGGGGATCAGGAACAGGCGATTTCCTGGGCCGGATCGCCCGAGGCAACCCCCGAGGGCTATCAGATCCTTGAGGGGTTTCCCGATGACGTCATCGCCCTTCGCGCCTTGGGCGAGGTGACTTCAGGCGATTACGAGGACAAGCTTATCCCCCTGGTTCGGGATAAGGCCCAGAAACACGGCAAGCTGCGGCTGCTGATGCAGATCGGGCCCGAATTCGAGGGTTACACGGCAGGAGCCATGTGGGACGATGCGCGCCTTGGCCTGACCCATTGGCGCAGCTTCGAACGCATTGCGGTGGTCAGTGACATCGGCTGGATCACCCGTTCGATCAAGCTTTTCGCACCGCTGATGCCGGGCGAGGTGGCGGTCTTTCCGAACGCTGCCTTCGAGGCTGCAAAGGTCTGGATCATCTCGGATGAAGGTGTGAAAGGTTCGGCCGGCTCGGCTTGACCATTGGCGGGTATCGGCCTATCTCGTCGGTCGCGCGGATGGCCGGATGACCGCGGCGAGCAATCGTCGAGGAAAGTCCGGACTCCATGAAGGCACGGTGCCGGGTAACGCCCGGCGGGGGTAACCTTAGGGAAAGCGCCACAGAGATGAGACCGCCTGTGCTTGCGCAGGTAAGGGTGAAACGGTGGGGTAAGAGCCCACCGCGGGACTGGCAACAGGACCGGCAAGGCAAGCCCCACCGGGAGCAATGCCGAATAGGGACCGCGCGCCGCAAGGCAGGGCTGCTTTCGCCCCAGCAGGTCCGGGTTGGCAGCTAGATCCCGTCAGCAATGGCGGGGCCAGAGGAATGGTCATCGAAGGGGGCAACCCCGGAACAAAATCCGGCTTACAGGCCATCCGCGCGTTTTTGACCGATTCGTCTTTCCATGTCAGGCTCCACCGCTTTGGCCCGCCCGGTCAGCGGCATTGTCCGGGCTTTGCGTCGGGATCCATCGAACCGGGCCGGGCAGAGGCTCATGGTTTGAAATTCCCCGGCAATCCCGAGATTTCCTGCCCGATTCCCGGTTGACTTTGACGGCCCGGAAGCTAAAAGGCGGCTTCCAAGAGATTCCACGGGGTTTGCTATACGCGTTTTGCCCCGCAGCAGGAGCGAAGCAAATGGCGAAGCCGACGACGATCAAGATCCGTCTGAACTCCTCGGCCGGTACGGGGCACTTCTACGTTACCAAGAAGAACGCTCGTACCATGACTGAGAAGATGACGGTCAACAAGTACGACCCGGTTGTGCGCAAGCACGTCGAGTACAAGGAAGGCAAGATCAAGTAAGATCTGCCGATCCGGACCGATCCAAGCAGGACCGCGCCCCGCAAGGGACGCGGTCCTTGCTTTTTCGGCGCGTCCTGTTCCGCCTGCCGCGCGGCCTAGTGGAAGTCCCGCGACCGGGGCAGGATCCGATGCTGGCGCGGATGCCCGGGGCGGGGCGCGGGTAGCTCGCCGCGGGGCGCAACCTCTCCTGACAGGCGCAGAAGCGCGTCGGATCGGTCGGCAAGCCAGTCGGCGACGACATGGGTCACGCCCTCTGCGCGCTGCACGCGACCATGTACCTCAAGCAGCCGCGCGGTCATTGCCACCTTGCGGAAACGGGCGAAGACCTTGGGCCAGATGACGAGGTTGGCGCTGCCGGTTTCGTCTTCGAGCGTGACGAAGCAGACGCCCTTGGCGCTGCCGGGCCGCTGGCGGATCAGGACGATCCCGGCCATGCGCAGCGTGGCCCCGTTCGGAAGACCTGCCAGCCCCTGTGCGGCAACGTAGCCCTGCCGCTGCATGCTGCGACGCAGGAAGGCGATGGGATGGGCCTTCAGCGACAGGCGCAGCGTCTGGTAATCGGCTGTCACATGCTCGCAAAGGGGCATGGCGGGCAGCATGATCTCGGGTTCCTCGCCCTCGTCCCGCTCGCGGAACAGGGGCAGGTCGGGCGCGTCGCGCAGCGCGCGGGCCTGCCAGAGCGCGCCCCTGCGATCCAGCCCCATTGAACGCAGCGCATCCGCCGCCGCGATCTGCCGGAGTGCCCGGGCATCCAGGCGGGCGCGGCGCTGAAGCTCTGTCAGATCGGCAAAGGGCTCATCCCGCGCCTCGGTCAACCGCGCGGCCTGACTACGCGCGAGCCCGTCGATCTGACGCAGGCCGAGACGCAGTGCGAACCCCCCGCCGCAGGGTTCAAGCTGGTTGTCCCAATCGCTGAAATTCACATCGACCGGCAAGACGGGCACGCCATGTTCGCGCGCGTCGCGCACGATCTGGGCGGGGGCGTAGAAACCCATCGGCTGGCTGTTCAGAAGCGCCGCGGCGAAGGCATCGGGAAAATGGCAGCGCAGCCATGCCGAGACATAGACCAGATGCGCGAAGGCCGCGGCATGGCTTTCGGGAAAGCCATATTCCCCGAACCCCTTGATCTGGTCGAAGCAACGTCGGGCAAAGACAGGGTCGTAGCCGCGCTCGATCATGCGGCCGACCATCTTGTCCTGCAATTCTCCGATCGTGCCGCGAGAGCGAAAGGTCGCCATCGCCTTGCGCAGCTGGTTCAGTTCGCGTGCGTCGAAGCGGGCGGCGATCATGGCGATCTTCATCGCCTGTTCCTGAAAGATCGGAACGCCCAGCGTCCGGTAGAGGATCTTTTTCAGTTCGTCGGGATCGCCGTCGCGCGGTGAGGGATATTCGACCGGCTCGCCATTGCGGCGGCGCAGGTAGGGGTGGACCATGTCGCCCTGAATGGGGCCGGGGCGGACGATGGCGACCTCGATCACCAGGTCATAGAATTCGCGCGGTTGCAGACGGGGCAGCATGTTCATCTGAGCCCGGCTTTCCACCTGGAAGACGCCCACGCTGTCGCCTTGGCAAAGCATGTCATAGGTGCGGTCGCACTCGGCCGGGATCGTCGCCAAGGTCAAATCGCGCCCGTGATGCGCGCGGATCAGGTCGAAGCATTTGCGGATGCAGGTCAGCATCCCCAGGGCCAGCACATCGACCTTGAGGATCTTCAATTCGTCGATGTCGTCCTTGTCCCATTCGATGAAGCTGCGATCGGCCATTGCGCCATTGCCGATGGGGACGGTTTCGGTCAACGGCCCTTCGGTCAGGATGAAGCCGCCGACATGCTGCGACAGGTGGCGGGGCATGCCGATTATTTCCTCGGCCAGCTTCACCGTGCGGGCCATCAACGGGTCGGTCAGGTCGATCCCTGCCTGGTCGGGATGCGCCGCGCTCATGTCCTCGCCCCAACTGCCCCAGACGGTATTGGCCAGGGCCGAGGTCACGTCCTCGGAGAGGCCCATCACCTTTCCCACCTCGCGGATGGCGCTGCGCGGGCGGTAATGGATCACGGTGGCGCAGAGCCCCGCGCGGTCGCGGCCATATTTGGCATAGATGTGCTGGATCACCTCCTCGCGGCGCTCATGTTCGAAATCGACATCGATATCGGGCGGCTCGTCGCGATCCTCGCTGATGAAGCGTTCGAAAAGCAGTTCATGGACGGCCGGGTCGACCGGGGTGATGCCAAGCACATAGCAGACCGCCGAATTCGCCGCCGAGCCACGCCCCTGGCACAGGATGCCATTGGCCCGCGCATGGGTGACGATTTCATGGATGGTCAGGAAATACCGGGCAATCCGCTTCTTCTCGATCATTGCCAGTTCCCTGGAAATGGTCTGGCGGACTTCGCCGGGCAGGCCGCCCGGATAGCGGGCGGCCGCGCCCTGCCATGTCAGGTCGGCCAGATGGTCCTGCGCCGTCCTGCCTGCGGGCACGCTTTCATGGGGGTATTCGTATTGCAGTTCGTCCAGCGAAAATCGGCAGGCATCCGCGAATTCGCGCGTGGCGTGGATGGCGTGGGGCCAGTCGCTGAACAGGCGGATCATTTCGGAAGGGGGCTTCAGATGGCGCTCGGCATTCTGCGCAAGGCGCAGCCCGGCCTGCGCGATCGTTGTGCCCAGGCGGATGCAGGTCATCACATCCTGCAGCGGGCGGCGTTCGGGCGCGTGGTAATGCACGTCGTTGGTGGCAAGGATGGACAGCCCCGCCGCCCGCGCCGCCCTGTCAAGCCGATTGATCCGGGCCCGGTCGTCGCCACGGTAAAGCCAGCTTGCCGCGACATGGGTAAGTTGGGGCAGGCGTGCGGCAAGCGCGGGCAGGGGGCTGAGATCATCTCCGGGCAGCCAGATCAGGCGCAGGCCCTCGGCATGGGCGGCCAGGTCCTCCAGCGACAGATCACAGGCCCCCTTCCTTTGCCAGCCGCCCTCAAGATCCCACCGCCGCCCTTTTGAGATCAACGAGGAAAGCCTGCCGTAGGCGGCGCGGTCGGTGGGATAGGCGAGAAACCCCGTGCCGTCTTCCAGCACGATCCGCGCCCCGATGACCGGGCGCAGACCCAGTTGCTTGGCCGCCGCATGCAGGCGCACGACACCCGCGAGGCTGTTCAGGTCGGCGATGCCCAACGCGTCATGGCCCTGCACATAGGCGGTCGCGGCCAGTTCATGCGGATGCGAGGCGCCGCGCAGGAAGCTGAAGGCGCTGCTCACCGCCAGTTCGACGTAATCCGCGGGCGGGTTGTGGCCATGGCTTTCTGGCAGGCGAGGCTTGGCATGGGGCGGTTGTTCCGGCATCAGGCGAAGATCCCGTGCAGAAACCAGCGCGGCGTGCCGCCACGGCCGTCATGGGCCAGCCCCTCGCGATAGATCCACAGGCGCAGGCCGGTCGGGTCCTCGATCCGGAAATAGTCGCGCAGCCGCGTCCCCGAACGATCGCGCCACCATTCGGGGGCAATGCGCTCGGGCCCGGCATGGCGGGCCACCCGCAGGGTCTGGCGGCGCCAGATGAACAGGGCGGGCGGCCCTTCGGGGATGGCATAGATCACGCGGATTTCCTCGGGCGGGGTCAACAGGCGCAACGGGCGGTCGGCACGGGCAGGCAGGGCGGGCGTATCCGTCAGCGGCGCGCCGGGGGTCTCGGCGCGCTCGGGCAGATGGCTTTCGCGCGGCAGCGGCCGACTGATCGCGCCCGTGCCGAAGCGCGCGGTCAGGCGATCCACCAGCCGGGCCAGTTCCAGCCCTTCGACGCCCTCGCCATCCAGGCCGGGCTGAGCCGCTGCCAAGGGCTCCACCGCCTCCGCGACAAGGCGCAGCAGATCAAGGCCGAAGCCCGGATCGACATTGTCGAGCCTGCCGGCAAAAAGCCGCAGCAAGTGATCGGCATCGCGGGTTGGGCTGGCGGTCGTGACGCTGACTTCACGCCGCTCGCCATCGACGCGGAAAAGCGACAGCCGCACCCGGCGGCAGCCCTGATCCTGCCCGGCAAGCAGGGCGCAAAGATCGCGCATCAGGCCGGGCAGCCAGTCGCTCGGGTCCATCACCGCTTCGGCCAACCGGCGTTCCGCAAGGAAGCGGGGCGGAGGTTCCGGCGCATCCAGCGGCTCGGGCAGGCGGCCTAGCATCTGATCAAGCCGGGTCAAGGGGTTTTCGGCGAGGTTTGCGCGGCCAAAGCGGCGCATCAGTGCAAGCCGCGGGATGGCGGCCAGATCGGCAATGGTCTTGAGCCCCAATCTCCGCAGCAAAAGCACTGTCTGCGGATCAAGTCGCAATGCAGCCACGGGCAAGGGGGCGAGGCAGGGCAGGATCTCGGACCCGCAGATCGCGCGTTCAGGGCCCAGGCGGGCCAACCCCCAAGCCGCGCCTCGGGTCGGGGCGATGGCCAGGCGCACGCTGAAACCGGCACGGGCGAAAAGCGCCTGCATTCCCTTGAGCATCGCGACTTCGCCGCCGAAAAGGTGGTCCGCTCCCGTCGTGTCGATCAAAAGCCCGTCCGGCCCGTCGGGCGCGCTCCATGGGGCCCAGCGACATGACCAATGGACAAGGCGAAGCAGGGTTTTCGAATCGTCCATGTGATCCGCATCTGCGACGTTCAATGCGGGATGAACGGCTTTTGTATCAACAATCCTTGCACCTTTTGATATGCCGGAAAGGCGCGCCGAGCGGTTCATGTCATGCACGATCGGACCATGCGGACCGGCTGTGGCCAGAACCAGTGGCCTATCCTCAGGCCAACCGACGTTTCGGCGCTGCCAGCTCTCGATTGCGAGATGGGGCAAGGAAATCGAGACGATCCGCCGTTCGATCATGACGCGCCTCCCAAAGCGATGGGGGCGCGCCTCGGGCGCGGAAGAGTTCGGCACGCCAGCGTGGATCGCCCGGTGCCTGCGGGTCGTCGGGATCGGGGACCGAGGGCAGGGCTGTCAGGCGCCAGCGCATGCGTGCAGCACTTGTTCCCTTGGCGGGGGCGGCGTGGCGAATCAGCCAGCAGGGGATGCCCGCCGCTTCGGCGCGCAGGGCAAGCCTGCGGCTGGCAGTGAAGCTGAGCGCAGGCGGCGCGCCATGGATTTCGCCAATCACCGCGGCAAGGGCATGGCTTTGCAGCCCGTCCTCGAGCGCGCTCAGCACGTCGCTTGCCCGCATCAGGTCCAGTCGCAGCAGAATCCGGCCCATGCCGGGAAGGAAGGGGGCGCCGAACTCGATCCGGCTGAGCCTGTCCTGGGCCCAGAGCACATGTCCACGCGGCAGGGCAGCCCGGACGAATCCGGCTGCAGCCCCGTCGAGGGGGCGAGTGCCAAAGGCTTCGGACAGGACCGGCGCCTGCCAGCCCGAAGGCTGCGGTGCCAATGGGGCTGACGCCCGCCCGAGAGGCGCGACCCCGGAGGGAAAAGGGTTTGCGGTCATGGATCAGGCTTTTATGTTCCTGATTTGTTCCTATTCCGACAAAAGCGATTCGTCAATTCACGCCCGCTTGGGTGAAAGGGTTGCCAGTTCGGCCTCCATGACCACGGCTTCGTATGGCTGCTTCGGCGCTCGGCTTCCCTAAGTTTTGCTATTGGTGACTGCCGACATCATCGCGCTTGCCAGCGGATATGGCCGCTATGGCGCGTCGCTGTGCTGCTTGGGGAGGCGGGCCGTGAACGTGAAGCGGGTCGATCGGACTGGGCTCATCTTGGGATGGAGGAGGATCAGAAAACAGTCCGGGGGACTGTTTTCCCGACGACGGGTTATTGCGAAAGCTTCAACGCCAGCTTTGCTCAATGGCGAGATCTTCTACACGCTCGCCGAGGCGAAGGCTGTCATCGAGACCTGGCGGCGCCACGACAACACGAAACGCCCGCATTCCTCGCTGGGCTACAGGCCTCCGGCCCCCGAGGTCCTGCAGTGGCCGGCTTAGCATGCACCAAGATTGAAACCGGACCACCCCATTGGGGCAGGCCAGCGGGGCGGTCAGGCCCGAAGCTCGTAATCTTTCCCAAAGGTCGAATGTATACTGCATGTGGGACAGGCAAGTTCCCCGTCGGCCTTTCGGACACACATAGTGCAATATGTTCGGCTTCGATGATATTCAGTAAATTCTGACCATTAGACGAGCCGCGAAAGCGATTGAAAATCGCTGCGGCTGATCCTCCAGTTAGCGAATCGATCCAATTGACCGAAGGAAATGTTGTTCCCATAGCCCGATCTGCGAGGTTCTCAATCCATGCTGATCTCAGCGAATGAGGATGCAGGCCGGGAACATTCAAATGATGTCCCAGTTGCTTAACCGCATCGTAGACCACTTCCTTGGAGATGGGTTGCCCACGCGAGACAGGGCCATGGCTTAAGAACAAAAAGTTCGAGCCGGTCAACTCCGCAGCATCGGAATGGTGGTTGTATAGGTATTCTTCTATTCTTTCGGAAACGATATAAAGGCGACGCACGATCCGATCGTAGGTCTTGGCATTCTGTTCCTTAAGCCGCGGTTCCTCGATGTCGTCTGAACGACGAGCAGCAGTTAACTTTCCTTGGTTGGTATTGACGTCATTTAGGTTCAGTTGCCTGAGTTCGCGGTCGCGCAGTCCGACAAGGGCCAAAGTAGTCGCAATCGCCCGATTTCGGCTCCGTATTTCATCTTTGACCCAAGTCTCCGAGGGGTCTCCAGTCATGATGATCTCGATGACCCTTGCAAGTTCTTGATGCTCGACAAAACCGCACACTTTGTGTGCTGTTGAGCAAACGCCTGATCGAATCTGGCTTTGGTGACTTTCACCTCGTTGAGCTGGCAAAGGCTGGAAAGTGAAACGCAGCAGAGTTGAGCAATCGACTGAATCTCGGCGGTAGTCAGGGATTGCCCATCTTCCATCCGGTTTTCGAAATCCGGAAAAGCCGTATGTGGCTCAGAAGCAGAAGGTCGTTGGCGACGACCTCCATAGTCCCCCAGGCGGCCTCGTTTCCTCGACGGTTCAAGAGGAGGCAGGTCGGGCAGTGGGCAGGGCAACCATCTGCTTCGAGGAGGAGCGGCAAACGCTCCCCTTCAGGTCGGAGATGTATCGAAACGCGTCGAAACTTCCGCTGTTGTGCTGGCATGCCCGATATCGAACTGGTTGCCTTACCTTTTGTTCGATAGCAGCCCCTTACCCCTCTGAGGGTAAGGGAATTTTTCCTGTCAAACTTCCGATCTGGAGGTCTACGCCCTAGAACGGGATTTCGTCGTCGAAATCCGGCCGTCCGCCCGAGGATTGCCCGCCCCGGCCACCACCGCCGTAACCGCCGCCCGAACCCGAGCCGCCGCCGGAATAGCCGCCACCTGACGAGCCGCCTTCATAACCGCCGCCACCATAGCTTTCGTCACGTCCGCCACCCGAGCTGCCGCGGCCATCAAGCATGGTCAGTTCGCTGCGGAAGGGGCGCAGAGCCACCTCGGTCGAATAGCGGTCGTTGCCGTTTTGGTCCTGCCACTTGCGGGTTTCCAACTGGCCTTCGACATAGACCTTGGAGCCCTTTTTCAGGAACTGCTCGGCAACGCGCACCAGCGGCTCGGAATAGATCGCCACGGTATGCCATTCGGTGCGCTCGCGGCGTTCCCCCGAATTCCGGTCCTTCCAGGTTTCCGAGGTGGCGATGCGCAGGTTGGCGACCTTGCCTCCGCTGGGGAAGGTGCGGATCTCGGGGTCTTGACCCAGATTGCCGATCAGGATCACCTTGTTGACGCTGCCTGCCATGCAAACGGTCCTTTGTCTTTGCGTGTCTCGTTCCGGATGGTCTAACGCTTCTTGCCCGGTGGCGGCAAGGGGCTTGGCCATTGCGCTTCATGTGACCCGAAGGCCACGGATTCGGCGGCATTTCGCCGATCAACAAAGTGATCGGGCAGGAGCGGAAACAGGCTTGCAGCATTTGCCGCCCTTTGGGCTATAGTGACGCACAAAAAAGAACTGTCGGCATGAGGGACGAGAAATGGTTTCACCTGCACGCGCCCGGCTGCGTCAATTGGGGCATGCCACATTGGCGCTGGCTCTGAGCTGTTCGATCGCATTGCCGGCCTCGGCCGATGGGCTGCGGCTACAGAAAAGCGGCAAATCGCGTATCGCCCAGTTCGAGCGTCAGACCAGGTTGATGGATAGCCGCCTGGCGGGACAATACCAGCAATCCGCCCGGCTGCGACCAAGCGGGGTATCGACGAAAAGCGTGGTGGATATCGCGCTGCCCACGGCCATCCCGGCCTACAAGGGCAGCCGCCGCAGCGAATACCTGCCCCATGCCCGGGCCATGGCCCGCAAGCATGGCGTGCCCGAGGACCTGTTCTTGCGTCTTGTCCAGCAGGAATCCGGATGGAACCCGTCGGCGCGCTCGCACAAGGGGGCGCAGGGGCTTGCCCAGTTGATGCCCGGCACGGCCGCGAAGCTGGGGATCAACCCGAACGACCCCAAGCAGAATCTGGAAGGCGGGGCGCGATACCTGCGAATGATGTACAACACGTTCGGAAGCTGGCGGCTTGCGCTTGCGGCTTATAATGCCGGACCGGGTGCCGTTGCCAAATATGGTGGCGTGCCACCTTATCGCGAGACAAAGAACTACGTCCGCATCATCCACGGAAGCTGAGCCTTTGCTTCGGCAATGAAAAGGCCGCGACAGATGCGCGGCCCTTATCTGTTCCCTATCTGCCCGGCCTAGAAGGTCGACGGGATCACGCGGTTGTATTTGGTGCCTGCGATGGCGGCACCTGCCATCAGTCCGGATTGGCCAAAGACCATCGCAACGACGGGTTGCTGCGCGGTGATCGTATCGGTGCCCAGCGAAAGACCGCGCGTCGGCAGCGCGTAATAGGCGTCGGCCTCGGCCACCCAGCCATTGGCGCGGCGGAAATCGGAAAGCGCCGCGTCGGTCTGGAAGATCAGCACATGGGCATATTGCTGCGCGCCGATCTGGAAGCCGACGCTGGCCTGCGTCGCCGAATAGTAATCCACCGTGACATTGTTGATGCGCAGCGCGCCCTGACCATAGGCGCCGCCGACGCCGAAGCCGGCTTCGGTCATCAGAGGCATGTAGAGAACGCCCTTGGCGTTCTGCACCATGCCCGACACACCGGGATAGGTTTGCAGCAGATAGTTGCGCGTCGCATCCACGCGCGCGTCAAGCCGCGCCGAGGCGTTCTGGCCGACCGCGTTGTTGCACGCCGCCAATCCGAAGGCCGTCATCCCCAGAAGCAGACCGCGCCTGCTCAAACCATTGGGCGATTTCATCTTTCCCTCATCCCTCTGATCGGCGGTTGGCCCGCCCGTTGGACCGGGATGATAGGGCCTTTCGCCCCGTCACGCCAGTAGTTCGGCAACCTGCGGCGCGTAATAGGTCAGGATGCCATCGCAGCCCGCCCGGCGGAAGGCAAGCAGGCTTTCCAGCACCACGTCGCGCGACAGCCAGCCATTGCGGATCGCCCCCTCCAGCATGGCGTATTCGCCGCTGACCTGATAGGCATAGGTCGGGACCGCGAACTGATCGCGGACCATGCGGCAGATGTCCAGATAGGGCATGCCGGGCTTGACCATGACCATGTCCGCCCCTTCCGCCAGATCGCGGGCGACACAGCGTATGGCCTCTTCGCGGTTCGCCGGGTTGATCTGGTAGGTCTTCTTGTCGCCCACGAGCCTGCCCGAGGCTCCGACCGCATCGCGGAATGGGCCGTAGAATCCGCTCGCGTATTTCGCGGCATAGGACAGGATCGCCACGTCCTTGTAGCCGTTCGATTCGAGCGATTGGCGCAGCGCGCCGATGCGGCCGTCCATCATGTCGGAAGGGCCAAGAATGTCGGCGCCGGCTTCAGCCTGCGCCAGCGCCATGCGACAAAGCGCCTCGACCGTCTCGTCGTTGACGATGACCCCGTTGCGCACCAGACCGTCATGGCCATTCGCGTTATACGGGTCCAACGCGATATCGGTCATGACGGCGAGATCGGGGGCAACCTCCTTGATGGCACGGATCGCCCGGTTGCCGATGTTCTCGGGGTTCCAGGCGCGTTCGCAATCCTCGGTTTTCAAATCGGGATCGGAATGGGGAAAGATGCAGATCGCGGGGATGCCCAGCCGCATCGCGGTTTCGGCTGCGCGCCTGGCGCCGTCGAGCGTCAGTCTTTCGACGCCGGGCATCGAGGGGATCTCGCCCGCACCACCTTCGACTTCGGTCACGAAAATCGGCCAGATCAGGTTGCCGCGGGTCAGGTTCGTTTCGGTCGCAAGGGCGCGCAATGCGGGCGTGCGGCGCAGGCGACGTAGCCGGGTGGCCGGAAAAGGGGCTACGATCGGATTCGGGGACATTGCGGACCTTCCTCTTTGGCCGCGCGAAGGATCGGGCGCGCGCGAAATTTGACCAGACCCTGCACCCTCAGTTGCAGCGGCGCAACCCCCGCGGCCAAAGGGCACGAGAACGTGGTTTTCCTTTTCCCGTCGCGCCGCTAGGTTCCCTGACGCCGTGCCCCGGAGACCGACTTGCCATTGACCCAAGGTATCTTGACCATCCTCGACAGCCGATCCTTCGGCTCGATCTGGTTTTGGTTGCTTCTGACGCTGGCCTGGATCATGGCCGGCCGCAGGATTCTGGGCGTTCCGGCAGACATCCTGTCACAGGTTCCACGAAAGCCCGGACTGGACGAGGATCACCCTGCCGCGCTGTTGCTGCTGGACTGGCTGTCCTTGACCCTGCCGCGATGGCGGATCGCCTCGCACGAGGCGACGATTCTCATGGGTATTTCGGCCTTCATCGTGACCGTGCTTTCGCTTCTGGGTTTTGCTTACGGGCTGGAAATGGCGCAGGCACTTGTCCTGCTGACGGTGCCGTTTTTCGTCCTTTTCATCCTTGAGGCGCGACTTGCGCGTCGTGTCGAAACCATCCTGCAGGCGGCCGAACGTGGCGAGATCGGGGTGAACAGTGCAGCCTACGCCGCGGCACGATTGATGCGCCGACAGCGCGGCATGATCACTGCCGTTTCGATCCTCGCAGTGGCGGTGACGGCCTATCGTGGCGCGATCTGGATGATGACCCATCCTTTCGGCTTCTAGCGAGGTTATCTTGACAAGATCCCGTACCGCTTTACCTCGTTCCCCATGTCCGATCACCTGATCCTTTCCGGGGCACCCGAAGGCCTCGACGCCGCGCTGATCGCGCGCGAATTGTCGCGCGGCCAGCCTGTCATCCACATTGCCCGCGACGACCGCCGCATGGCCGCGATGCGGGCTGCTCTGGCCTTTTTCTCGCCCGCCGCCGTTGTGCTGGAATTTCCTGCCTGGGATACGACGCCCTATGACCGGGTGTCGCCCGCGCCGGGGGTGATGGCGGCGCGCATGGCCGTGCTGACCGCGCTCGCCCATGGTGCGATCAGAGGCCCCTTCGTGCTGCTGACGACGCTCGGTGCCGCCATGCAGCGGGTCCCACCGCGCGAGGCGCTGCGCGACGCCAGCTTTTCGGCCGCCGTCGGCAGCCGCCTGGACGAAGGCGCGCTCAGGGACTTTCTGGCGCGCATGGGCTTTTCGCAATCGCCAACGGTGACCGAGCCGGGGGATTTCGCGGTCCGTGGCGGTATCATCGACATCTATCCGCCGGGAGAGGGCGGGCCGATCAGGCTCGACATGTTTGGCGATGTGCTGGAAAGCGCCCGCCGCTTCGATCCCGAGACGCAGCGGTCCACCGAGAAACTGGACAGGGTCGAGCTTGCCCCCATGTCCGAGGTCATTCTGGACGAGGCTGCGATTACCCGCTTTCGCCAGAATTACCGGGTTGAATATGGCGGTGGGGCGAATGATCCCCTTTACGAAGGGATCAGCGCCGGCCGCAAGATGGCGGGGATGGAGCATTGGCTGCCCTGGTTCCATGAACGCATGGACAGCCTTTTCGCCTATCTGCCCGAGGCGACCGTGGTTGCCGACGATCATCTGGATCAGGTGAGGGATGCGCGCTGGCACACCATCGGCGAGCAATTCGACGCGCGTCGCGAGGCACTCAAGCGCAAGGGGGGTACGGACAGCGTCTATCGCCCCGTGCCGCCTGCCGAGATGTTTCCCGATGAGGTCGACTGGAAGGCATGGCTTGCCCCGCACCGGATGCTGAGGCTTTCGGTCCTGCCCCAGCCGCCAGGTCCTGGCGTACTGGACGCGGGCGGTCGGGTCGGGCGCAATTTCGCGCCCGAGAGGCAGGCAGAAAAGGGAAACCTGTTCAAGGCACTGGCTGATCATATTCGACATCTTCAAGCCTCGCGCCGGGTGGTGATTGCAAGCTTTTCGGAAGGTGCGCGCGAGCGTCTTGCCGGATTGATCGCGGATGAAGGCATTCAGGGCGCCAAGCCCGTCGCAGACATGCGCGATCTGCCGGGCCAGCCGGGTTCGATCGGCCTTGCGGTCTGGCCGCTGGACGAAGGGTTCGTTGCTGACGGTCAGGCAACAGGGCCGCTGGCTGTCATCTCGGAACAGGACGTGCTGGGTGACCGGCTGATCCGGGGCGCGAAGAAGCGCCGCAAGGCCGAGAATTTCCTGCGCGACACCCAGACCCTGTCTCCGGGCGATCTCGTCGTTCATGTCGAACACGGCATCGGGCGCTATACCGGGCTGGAAACCGTGATGGCGCTGAAGGTCCCGCATGATTGCGTGGCGCTGGAATATGCGGGCGGCGACCGCTTGTATCTGCCTGTCGAGAACATCGAGTTGCTCAGCCGCTACGGGCACGAAGAAGGCATGCTCGACAAGCTGGGCGGCGGCGCCTGGCAGGCCCGCAAGGCCAGGCTGAAAGAACGCATCAAGCTGATCGCCGACAAGCTGATGCGGGTCGCGGCCGAACGCCTGCTGCGTCCCGCCCCGGTGCTGGAACCCGAGCATCACGAGATCGAAAGCTTCGCGGCCCGATTCCCCTATGCCGAAACCGAAGACCAGGCCTCGGCCATTGTCGATGTGACCGACGATCTGGCGGCGGGTCGTCCGATGGACCGGCTGATCGTCGGCGATGTCGGCTTCGGCAAGACCGAGGTCGCGATGCGCGCGGCCTTCATCGCCGCCTCGCAGGGGCGGCAGGTCGCGGTGGTCGCGCCGACGACGCTGCTGGCGCGGCAGCATTTCCGCACCTTTGCCGAGCGCTTCCGCGGCACCGCGATCAATGTCCGCCCGCTTTCGCGCTTCGTCTCGGCCAAGGATGCGACCGAGACCCGCAAGGGCCTTTCCGAGGGCACGGTGGACATCGTCGTCGGCACCCATTCGGTGCTGGCCAAGCAGGTGCGCTTCAAAAATCTCGGGTTGCTGATCGTCGATGAGGAACAGCATTTTGGCGTCGCCCACAAGGAGCGCCTGAAGGAGCTGCGCAGCGACATCCACGTCCTGACCCTGACCGCGACGCCGATCCCGCGTACCCTGCAACTTTCGCTGACCGGGGTCAGGGACCTCTCGATCATCGGCACGCCGCCGGTCGACCGCCTCGCGATCCGCACCTATGTCAGCGAATTCGACAGCGTCACCATCCGCGAGGCCCTGCTGCGCGAGAAATATCGTGGTGGGCAGAGCTTCTTCGTTGTGCCGCGCCTGACCGACCTGCCCGAGATCGAGGATTGGCTGAAGGAGCATGTCCCCGAGGTCAGCACTATCGTCGCCCATGGCCAGCTCGCGGCGGGCGATCTCGACCAGCGCATGAACGCCTTCTATGACCGAGGCGCGGATGTGCTTCTGGCGACGACCATCGTGGAATCGGGTCTCGACATCCCGACGGCGAATACGATGGTGGTCTGGCGCGCCGACATGTTCGGTCTGTCGCAGCTTTACCAGATTCGGGGGAGGGTAGGCCGGTCGAAGACGCGGGCCTATTGCTACCTGACGACCAAGCCGCGCGTACCGCTGACCCCTCAGGCGATGCGGCGGCTGAAGTTCCTCGGCGCCATCGACAGCCTGGGCGCGGGCTTCAATCTTGCCTCGCAGGACCTGGACCTGCGCGGCGCGGGGAACCTGCTCGGCGAAGAGCAATCCGGCCATATCAAGGAGGTCGGCTTCGAGCTTTACCAGCAGATGCTGGAGGAAACGATTGCCAAGCTGAAATCCGGCGAGATCGAAGGCACGCCCGAGGATGAATGGGCACCGCAATTGAATCTCGGCGTTCCGGTGACGATCCCGGAAAGCTATATCCCCGATCTGGACGTTCGGTTGGGGCTATACAGGCGGCTGGCGGAACTGACGACCAAGGTGGAACTCGAAGGCTTCGCCGCCGAATTGATCGACCGCTTCGGCCCGCTGCCGCGTGAGGTGAATACGCTTCTGCTGGTCATCCGCATCAAGGCGATGGCGAAACGGGCGAATATCTCGAAGCTGGATGCTGGGCCCAAGGGCGCGACCGTGCAATTCCACGGCGACAAATTCCCCAATCCTGCAGGTCTGGTCGAGTTTATTCATGACCAGAAAGGGCAGGCCAAGGTCACCGACAACAAGATCGTCGTGCTGCGCGACTGGCCCAGCGATGCAGACCGCATCAAGGGGGCTTTCGCCATAGCCAAGGACCTGGCAGCCAAGATCAAGGAAGGCAAGGCCAAGGGCTGATGCCGGATCTGCGGAAATGAAATCGGGCGGCCGTTGGGCCGCCCGTTTGCATTGTAAGGAGTTCGATCAGTCGGCCGTCAGCAGCGGCGGCTTCGAATTGCTGATGCGCGGCGCGTCGGGGCCGGTGATGTCGAAGACGGGCTTGTCGTCATCGATCCTGACGCGGACCACGCCGCCCTTGGTCAGGCGACCGAAAAGCAGCTCTTCAGCCAACGGCTTCTTGATGGTTTCCTGGATTACGCGGCCCAGCGGACGTGCACCCATCTTGTCGTCGTAACCCTTTTCCGCCAGCCAATGCGCGGCCTCGTCGGTCAGTTCGATATGGACACCGCGATCGATCAACTGCGCTTCCAGTTGCAGGACGAACTTCTCGACGACCTGAACGATGATATCGCGCGACAGCGGTGCGAAGCTGATCACCGCATCCAGGCGGTTGCGGAACTCGGGCGTGAAGGTCCGCTCGATGGCGGCTGTATCCTCACCCTCGCGGCGTTCACGACCAAAGCCGAAGGCGGCCTTGGCCTGGTCAGCCGCCCCTGCATTCGAGGTCATGATCAGGATCACATTGCGGAAATCGACTTGGCGGCCGTTATGGTCGGTCAGCTTGCCGTTATCCATCACCTGCAAGAGGATGTTGTAGACATCGGGATGCGCCTTCTCGATCTCGTCGAGCAGCAGCACGCAATGCGGATGCTGGTCCACGCCATCGGTCAGGAGCCCGCCCTGGTCGAAGCCGACATAGCCCGGAGGCGCGCCGATCAGGCGGCTGACGGCGTGTTTCTCCATGTATTCGGACATGTCGAAGCGCAGAAGTTCGACGCCAAGGGTCGATGCGAGCTGCTTTGCGACCTCGGTCTTGCCGACACCCGTCGGACCCGCGAAGAGGTAGTTGCCGATGGGTTTTTCCGGCTCGCGCAAACCGGCGCGCGCCAGCTTGATCGAGGAGGACAGCGCCTCGATCGCCGCGTCCTGGCCGAAGACCAGCCGCTTCAGCGTGGCTTCCAGATCCTTCAGCACCGCCGCATCGTCCTTGGAGACGTTTTTCGGGGGGATGCGGGCGATCTTGGCCACCACGGCCTCGATCTCTTTCGGGCCGATCGTCTTGCGGCGCTTGCTTTCTGACACAAGATGCTGGGCGGCCCCGGCCTCGTCGATCACGTCGATCGCCTTGTCGGGCAGCTTGCGGTCATGGATATAGCGAGCCGACAGCTCGACCGCGGTCTTGATCGCGTCATTGGTGTAGCGCAGGTCGTGGTGCTTTTCGAAACTGGGCTTCAGTCCCATCAGGATCTTGATCGTGTCGGGCACGGTCGGCTCGTTCACGTCGATCTTCTGGAAACGACGGGAAAGCGCACGGTCCTTTTCGAAATGCTGGCGGAACTCCTTGTAGGTCGTCGAGCCCATGCAGCGCAGTTTGCCGCCCGACAGCGCCGGTTTCAGCAGGTTTGAAGCATCCATCGCCCCGCCCGAGGTCGCGCCCGCGCCGATCACGGTATGGATCTCGTCGATGAAGAGGATCGCGTCGGGATGGTCCTCGAGTTCCTTGACGACGGCCTTCAGGCGTTCCTCGAAATCGCCGCGATAGCGGGTGCCCGCCAGCAGCGCGCCCATGTCGAGCGAGAAGATGGTCGAGCCAGCCAGCACGTCGGGCGTTTCGCCACGCGTGATCTTGAGCGCGAGCCCCTCGGCGATGGCGGTCTTGCCGACGCCGGGATCGCCGACCAGCAGCGGGTTGTTCTTGCGGCGACGGCAGAGCACCTGGATGCAGCGCTCGACTTCGTCGGCGCGACCGATCAGCGGGTCCACATCGCCCTTCGCAGCCTTGCGGTTCAGGTCGACACAATATTTCGACAGGGCCGATTCCTCCTTCGAGGCGGGCTGTTCTGCCTGGGCCTGCTCGCTCGGCTGCTCGGCGCCCTGCACGGGGCGGCTTTCCGAGAAAGAAGGGTTCTTGGCGACGCCATGTGCGATGAAGTTCACCGCATCATAGCGCGTCATGTCGAGTTCTTGCAGGAAAAAGGCGGCGTTCGATTCCCGCTCGGCAAAGATAGCCACGAGAACGTTGGCGCCGGTCACTTCGGTTCGACCCGATGACTGAACATGGATCGCCGCGCGCTGAATCACGCGCTGGAAGGCGGCGGTTGGAACGGCCTCCGAACCTTCGACATCCGTAATCAGCGTCGAAAGATCATCCTCGATGAATTCCACAAGCATCCGGCGAAGTTCGTCCAGATCGACATTGCAGGCCCGCATCACCTTGACGGCGTCGGGTTCATCCGTCAGCGCCAGCAACAGATGTTCAAGCGTAGCGAGTTCATGCCGGTGCTCGTTGGCGAGGGCCAGCGCGGAATGGATTGCCTGTTCCAGCGTGTTCGAAAAGGACGGCACGGTTCAGCTCCTGTCAGTCGGCTGGCGGTATGGGCCACCGAGGCGGTCCACCTGACCAGACTGTCACGATACATTTAAGAATTTGGTGGAATCTCGCGCAATTCAAGCGGTTTTTCGTAATCTTCCAGCCGAAATCCTGACGGTTCTAATAGATGTGATATTCGGATGCCGGGTTTTCAAGCATCCGTCAGGTCTGTGGCCAGAGGCCTGAAATACACCGTCGCGGGCCAGAAAATCCTTGCTGCGTTGCAGAAACCACTCAGAATTTGTCCTTCATCCCGCGAATTCGTGCAAAAACATCGACATCGGTCGCACCCTCCATTCCTAGCCCATTCCGCAATGCGCCCACCCGCAGAAAAGGGTTGGTCGCGCGTTCGTTATCGAGGCTGGCCGGGGCGCAGGGCAGCCTGCCGCTGGCCGTGTCATCGAGCCGTTGCCGCAATGCATCATTTTCAGGATCGATCGTCAGCGCGAAGGCGGCATTCCCGCGGCAATAGTCATGACCGGAACAGATCAGCGTGTCGCCCGGCAGGGCATCGAGTCGGACCAGGCTTTCCCACATCATCGCCGGCGATCCTTCAAAGAGCCGGCCGCAACCTAGCGACATGAGGCTGTCGCCGGTGAAGGCCATTTTCGAAAGCGGCAAATGGAATGCCACATGGCCGATCGTATGGCCGGAGACGTCGATGACCTCGGCGGGCTCTCCGCAGATGTCGGTCGTCTCGCCCGGACGGACCGGGAAATCAAGTGCCGGCAGCCGCGCCGCATCGTCGGAATTTCCCATGACCTTCGCGCCCGTCGCGGCGACCAGCTCAGAAACACCCTGAATATGGTCCGCGTGGTGATGGGTCAGCGCGATCAGGTCCAGCGTCCAGCCGCGCGCCGCGAGCTCTGCAAGGATGGGTGCGGCCTCGGGCGCATCGAACAAGGCCGTCTGGCCGTTGCCATGCACGAGCCAGGCATAATTGTCCGTGAGGCATCGAATGGCGACGAGTTTCAGCGGCATTGGCAATTCCTTCACTTTGCCGCAGTCTGGCGCGGCAAGGCGAGAGGCGCAATGCATCAGGACGTGATGGAGCTGCGAAAGTTTTACTACAACCGGGCGCTTGGCCGGGTGGTCCAGCGCATCCTGCGCGATCGCCTGACGAAGATCTGGCCGCCCGAGAGCTCAGCCGGCATGTCCGTGGTGGGCTATGGCTTCGCGGCCCCATTGCAGCGTCCCTACCTTGCCCGCGCAAGGCGGGTGACCAGTCTCATGCCTGCAGGGCAGGGGGTGATGGCCTGGCCGCCGGGACTGCCCAATTGCGCCGTGCTTTGCGACGAAACCGCTTGGCCGCTGGATACCGGCAGCGTCGACCGCCTGATCCTGCTGCACGCGCTTGAGACGGCCGAACGACCCCAGGAAATGCTGGCAGAGGCGTGGCGGGTCCTTGGTCCGGGCGGCCGAATGCTGGTGATGGCGGCCAACCGCGCGGGGCTCTGGGCCAGATCGGATGCCACGCCCTTTGGAACCGGTCGCAGCTATACCGCCGGGCAGCTCGAGGGGTTGGCTCGCAGTGCGGGCTTCGTGAGCGAAGCCACGGGGGCCGCGCTTTACATTCCTCCGTCCGATCGCCGCTTCTGGTTGCGCAGCGCCCAGATGTGGGAACAGGGCGGGCAGAAGATCAGCCAGGTCCTTGTCGCGGGCGTGGTCCTGACCGAATTCAGCAAGCAGGTCCCCATGCCGGTCGGTCGGCTGAGGAAGGTCAGCGTTCCAAGCCCGCTTGACCTGCTCGAAGGCATCGCGCGCCCCAAGCCGGCCAACGGACGCAACACGGCGCGAGAAGGCGTCACGCATCGCTCGACCGATGACATCTGAGTGGTTCGGCGCCGGAAATTCGTACGGCATCGAGGCTGGATTCTAGCCCGGGCGACGGTCGTTAGCGCCAACAACAGTCGGTTCCTTGCCACAGTCCGGTTTTGACGGAACGGCGGCTCTCATTTCCGTGTTCAATGCGGTTGCGGCATGACAGATCACCTGCTAGAGACGCGGCAGATTTTCGGGAAGCTTCTGGCCGGGCACGGCCTGAGGACCCCTTTGACCCGCGCTCCGTGACCGACCTGCCTTCCCAAAAAGCCAGGCCCGCCAGCGGAGCTTGCGCAAACCGGAAGGATGACCGTGGCCAATTCCGCTTCGATTTCCGCTGATATCGCCGGGCGATATGCACAGGCCCTTTTCGATCTGGTGAAGGATTCGGGGGGTCTTGACGCCCTGTCCACGCAAATCGACGAGCTGGCCGCTGCCCATGACGAAAGCGAAGATCTTCGCGATCTGACTGTCTCGCCGCTTTACGACCGCAATGCGCAGGAGGCCGCCATTGGTGCGCTGGCCGCGCGCATGGGGTTCTCGGACGAACTCAGCAACACCCTGCGCCTGCTGGCGAAGAACCGCCGGCTGTTCACGCTGCCCCAGTTCATCGCCAAGCTGCGCGGCATGATCGCCGACGCCCGTGGTGAGATGACCGCGGACGTGGTCAGCGCCCAGGAGCTGACCGAAGAACAAAAGACCCGTCTGGCCGACACGCTGGCCAGCAAGTCGGGCAAGAAAATCAAACTGAATGCGCGCGTCGATGAGACCCTTATCGGCGGCATGATCGTTAAACTGGGCTCGCAGATGATCGACAGCTCGATCCGCTCGAAGCTCGCCTCCCTCCAGAATGCTATGAAAGAGGTCGGATAATGGGAATCCAGGCAGCCGAAATTTCGGCCATCCTCAAGGATCAGATCAAGAATTTCGGTCAGGACGCCGAGGTGGCCGAAGTCGGACAGGTTCTGTCCGTCGGTGATGGTATCGCCCGCGTCTATGGCCTGGACAAGGTTCAGGCCGGCGAGATGGTCGAATTCCCGGGCGGCATCCGCGGCATGGTGCTGAACCTTGAAACCGACAACGTCGGCGTCGTGATCTTTGGCGACGACCGTTCGATCAAGGAAGGCGACACCGTCAAGCGCACCGGCGCCATCGTGGAAGTTCCGGCCGGCAAGGAACTGCTGGGCCGCGTCGTCGACGCCCTCGGCAACCCGATCGACGGCAAGGGGCCGATCAACGCGTCCGAGCGTCGCGTGGCCGACGTCAAGGCTCCGGGCATCATGCCGCGCAAGTCGGTTCACGAACCGATGGCGACCGGCCTGAAATCGGTTGACGCCATGATCCCGGTCGGCCGTGGCCAGCGCGAGCTGATCATCGGTGACCGTCAGACCGGCAAGACCGCGATTGCTCTGGACACCATCCTGAACCAGGCGAACTACAACGGCCGTGAAGCCGACGGCATGAAGACGCTGCACTGCATCTACGTCGCCGTGGGTCAGAAGCGCTCGACCGTCGCCCAGCTGGTGAAGAAGCTCGAAGAAACCGGCGCCATGGCCTACACCACCGTCGTCGCCGCGACCGCTTCGGACCCGGCTCCGATGCAATACCTGGCACCCTATTCGGCGACCGCGATCGGGGAATACTTCCGCGACAACGGCATGGACGCCCTGATCATCTATGATGACCTGTCCAAGCAAGCCGTCGCCTACCGCCAGATGTCGCTGCTGCTGCGCCGTCCGCCGGGACGCGAAGCCTATCCGGGCGACGTGTTCTACCTGCATTCGCGCCTGCTCGAGCGTTCGGCCAAGCTGAACGAGGAAAACGGCGCTGGCTCGCTGACCGCTCTGCCGATCATCGAAACCCAGGCGGGCGACGTTTCGGCCTATATCCCGACCAACGTGATCTCGATCACCGACGGTCAGATCTTCCTTGAAACCGACCTGTTCTTCCAGGGCATCCGCCCGGCCGTGAACACCGGTCTGTCGGTGTCGCGCGTTGGTTCGGCCGCCCAGACCAAGGCGATGAAATCGGTCGCCGGTCCGGTCAAGCTGGAACTGGCGCAGTATCGCGAAATGGCCGCCTTCGCTCAGTTCGGCTCGGACCTCGATGCCGCGACGCAGAAGCTGCTGAACCGTGGTGCGCGCCTGACCGAGCTGATGAAGCAGCCGCAATACTCGCCGCTGACGAATGCCGAGATCGTCATCGTCATCTATGCCGGCACCAAGGGCTACCTGGACAGCGTCCCCGTCAACGAGGTGACGAAATGGGAAGCGGGCCTGCTGCAGTTCCTGCGCAACCAGAAGGCCGATCTGCTTGACGACATGACCCGGAACGACCGCAAAGTTGCGGGCGAGCTGGAAGATGCGATCAAGGCAGCGCTGGACGGCTACGCCAAGACCTACGCCTGAGGGAGGGATAGATGCCCAGCCTCAAGGATCTAAAGAACCGGATCGGCAGCGTTAAGAATACGCGCAAGATCACCAAGGCGATGCAGATGGTCGCCGCCGCGAAACTGCGCCGTGCGCAGGAAGCGGCGGAGGCCGCGCGGCCCTATGCCGACCGGATGGCCACCGTCATGGCCGGGCTGACCGCTGCTGCGGCCGGCTCGGACGCGGCACCGCGCCTTCTGGCAGGGACCGGCGATGATCGCCGGCACCTGCTGGTGGTGCTGACCTCGGAGCGCGGGCTTGCGGGCGGGTTCAACTCGTCCATCGTCAAGCTGGCCCGCCTGCGCCTGGCCGAACTTCGCGCCCAGGGCAAAGAGGTGACCATCCTGACCGTGGGCAAGAAAGGCCGCGAACAGCTCAAGCGTGATTTCGGCGGACTTTTCGTCCATCACGTCGATCTGAGCGAAGTGAAACGCATTGGCTACGACAATGCGCGCAGCATCGCCGACGAGATCCTCGAGCGGTTCGAGGGTGGCCATTTCGACGTGGCCACGCTGTTCTACAACCGGTTCGAATCCGTCATCAGCCAGGTTCCGACTGCCCGGCAGATCATCCCCGCCGTCGTCGAAGAGACGAGCGAAGCCGGTGCTTCGTCGCTTTATGACTACGAGCCGGATGAAAGCGCGATCCTGAATGACCTGCTGCCCCGTTCGGTGGCGACCCAGGTCTTTGCGGCTCTTCTGGAAAACGCGGCCTCGGAGCAGGGCGCGCGGATGACCGCCATGGACAACGCGACGCGCAACGCGGGCGACATGATCGACCGCCTGACCACTGAGTACAACCGCTCGCGTCAGGCTGCGATCACCAAGGAACTGATTGAAATCATCTCGGGCGCCGAGGCGCTCTGACACGTAGAGGTAAACACATGGCAGAGGCCAAAGGTAAAATCACGCAGGTGATCGGCGCCGTCGTGGACGTACAGTTCGACGGTCAACTTCCCGCGATTCTGAACGCTCTTGAAACCGAGAACAACGGCAAGCGTCTGGTCTTGGAAGTTGCCCAGCACCTGGGCGAAAACACCGTCCGCACCATCGCCATGGACGCGACCGAAGGTCTGGTCCGTGGTCTTCCGGTCACCGACACCGGCGCGCCGATCACCGTTCCGGTGGGCGACGTGACGCTGGGCCGCATCCTGAACGTCGTCGGCGAGCCCGTCGACGAAGGCGAGCCGCTGGCTGCTTCGGACAAGCGTGCGATCCACCAGCCGGCTCCGGACTTCGCCCAGCAGGCGACCTCGTCCGAGATCCTCGTCACCGGCATCAAGGTCATCGACCTGCTGGCCCCCTATTCCAAGGGCGGCAAGATCGGCCTGTTCGGCGGCGCGGGCGTCGGCAAGACCGTTCTGATCATGGAACTGATCAACAACATCGCGAAAGTGCACTCGGGTTACTCGGTGTTCGCGGGCGTTGGTGAACGGACCCGTGAAGGCAACGACCTTTACCACGAGATGGTTGAATCGGGCGTCATCAAGCCGGACAACCTGTCGGAATCGCAGGTGGCCCTGGTCTACGGCCAGATGAACGAACCTCCGGGAGCCCGTATGCGCGTCGCGCTGACCGGTCTGACCCTGGCCGAGCAGTTCCGCGATGCCACCGGCACCGACGTTCTGTTCTTCGTCGACAACATCTTCCGCTTCACCCAGGCTGGTTCGGAAGTGTCGGCGCTGCTGGGTCGTATCCCGTCGGCCGTGGGTTACCAGCCGACGCTGGCGACCGACATGGGCGCGATGCAGGAACGCATCACCTCGACCAAGAACGGCTCGATCACCTCGATCCAGGCCGTCTACGTTCCGGCCGACGACTTGACCGACCCGGCTCCGGCAACGACCTTCGCCCACCTCGACGCAACGACCGTTCTGTCGCGTGCGATTTCGGAACTGGGCATCTACCCGGCCGTTGACCCGCTCGACTCGAACTCGCGTATCCTCGACCCGGCAATCGTCGGCGACGAGCATTACAACACCGCGCGTTCGGTCCAGGGTATCCTGCAGAAGTACAAGTCGCTTCAGGACATCATCGCCATTCTCGGCATGGACGAACTGTCGGAAGAGGACAAGCTGACCGTGGCCCGCGCCCGGAAGATCCAGCGCTTCCTGTCGCAGCCCTTCGACGTGGCGAAGGTCTTCACCGGTTCGGACGGTGTCCAGGTTCCGCTGGAAGACACGATCAAGTCGTTCAAGGCTGTCGTCAACGGCGAATACGACCACCTGCCGGAAGCAGCCTTCTACATGGTCGGCGGCATCGAGGATGTGAAAGCCAAGGCACAGCGTCTCGCTGCCGACGCGGCGTAAGGGGGCGACATGGCCGACACGATGCAGTTCGACCTCGTCTCGCCGGAGCGGAACCTCGTTTCCGTTCCCGTGCGCGAGGTGCGCCTGCCCGGCGCCGAAGGCGACCTGACGGCGATGCCCGGCCATGCGCCGGCCATCGTCAACCTGCGGCCGGGTCTCGTGACCGTGGTCAAGGCTGACGGATCGGAAACGGAATTCGCAGTGACCGGCGGTTTCGCCGAGATCAATGGCGAATCCGTCACGCTTCTTGCCGAGCGCGGCCACCCGCGCGCCGAGATGACGCAGGCGATCTTCAACGACATGATGGCTCAGGCCCAACGTCAGGTTAAGACCGCGCAAGAGCGTCATTCGGTGGGTGAAGAGGTTGTCGCGGCAGCCGTCAAGCTGCTTGCGGACATGGAAGCGCTTGGCACACATATCGGTCTTGACCCGAACCAGTCGAATTTTCCGCACTGATCCGAGCGTCAAAGTCTGAAAAGCGTTTGAAGCCCCGGTAAGACCGGGGCTTTAATACATCCGGCAGCCAGCACCGCGACTGCAGGGAGGGATTTAGCAGCGTTTCGATTTTCATGCTGTTGGCGTGACCAGCGGCTCGATGCTCATGTTCTCGGCCTTCGAGGAAGGAGGGCCGATGTGGTCGGGCGAAGGGCCGAGGCTGGAGACCCGCCTTGTCCCCTTCGACGAGCCGTTCGTCGAACCGCCGGTGGTGCATTTGTCGATGGGAATGTGGGATATTGGCGTCTCGGCAAATCAACGGGCCGACCTGCGGGCGGCCGATGTCACGCGAGATGGGTTCAAGATCGAATTTCGGACCTGGGGCGACACCCAGGTTGCGCGGGTCCGCGTGACCTGGATGGCCATCGGCCCGGTTCGGCACTTGGACGATTTCAACGTCGACTGAGATGCTATGCGCGCTCGATATTGAGCCGTATCAGATCCGCAGTCTGTTCGGGATGAGTAATCGGCAACATGTGCCCCGCGCCGGGAATACTGGCGCGCCCGACATCCGCGAGTCGTGCGGATAGCGCCTCTGCAATCGCGGGAATCGCCGGTGGCGAATCTTCTCCCATGATCAGCAGAACCGGAGCGTCGATCGATTCAAGCCCTCCGTTCCGAAGGATCTGAGCGCTGTCATCAATGAGAGTGTCATTCCCCGAGACGACCATCTTGATTTGTCCGATCAGTCGATCCCGCGTCGCTGGGGACTGGGACTCCCAGTCGATCCCACCCCATACGGAGAGAAATCGGCTCGTCGCCTTCTCGCTTTCCGAATTTTCGACCAGTGACCTGATTTCGTGCAAGAAAGCTTCATTTTCGGGGTCTGGCGCGGCGGCAAAAAGCACGGGCTCGATCAAGGTCAGGCTGCGCACTGCCTCAGGCGCAGCAACCGCGATTCGCAGCGCGATGGTCGCCCCGATGCTGTGGCCGATCAGGTCGAGCGGCCGCTGGATCAACGGCGCAACCTCGCGCGTTGCCGTGGTGTGGAAATCGGGAGGCACACCTTCCCAATCACGGCTTTTTCCATGTCCCGGCAGGTCCGGGGCCGTGATCTCGACAAGATCGCCAAGTTCGCGTGCGATTGGGCCCCAATAGCTTGCATTGCCCATCATGCAATGCAGTGCCAGGGCCGGGCGTTCGGGATTGCCCGGCCAATGTCTGATGTTCATTCCGTTCACAGCTGTGCAAGGTGCCTGTCGAGGAAGTCCAGCCGGTCCTGGCCCCAGAAACGCTCGCCGCTTTCGTGGACAATGTAGAAGGGCGCGCCGAAAGCTCCGGCCTCGACCGCCTCTTCAAGATTGCGTTCGTAAACCTGCGCACCGACGAACAGGCCGCTATCGGCCAGCCCCGGGTCGAACCCGGCATCGGCAAGCGTGGCGCGGATCACCTCGTCATCCGCAATATTCTTTTCTTCGGCCCAGACAGCGCGGACAAAGCGCTGGACCAGCCCCGCAAGGTCCCCGCCGCCGGCCTTTTGCGCGGCGATGATGGCATAGGAGGAAGGCGCGGGATTGACCGGCCAGAAGGCCGGTTTCACGTTGATGGGCATCTTGAGGAAATCCGACCAGCGGATGAGTTCCTGCATCCTGTATTCCATCCGCGAGGCATGTCGGTTCGCCGGACGGATGCCGCCCGTGCGATCGAAAAGCTGCAGCAGGTCGAGCGGCTTGTAGGTGATTTCGGCGCCGTGCCTGCTGGCGATTTCTTCAAGGCGAGCGCCGGCAAGATAGGTCCATGGGCTTTGTGTCCCAAAGTAATAGTCGATATGCGCCATATGGGGGCCTCCGGGGTTTGCGGGCACGCTAACCCGGTGATAAGCGGTGTGCAATCTTGCGAATCCAGCACCATTACAGCCAATCCAGACAGACGGAGCAAGCCATGCCGGCCATGACCGAACCCAAGCTGATTGCGGGCAATGCGAACCGGCCCCTGGCCAACGCGATTGCCCGCCGCATGTCGATGCATCGTGGGATGAATGTCGCCCCGATCGAAGCCCGCGTCGAACGTTTCAATGACCAGGAAATCTTCGTCGAGGTCTATGAGAACGTCCGCGGCGAAGACATGTTCATCATCCAGTCGACGTCGAACCCCGCGAACGACAACCTGATGGAATTGCTGATCATGACCGACGCGCTTAAGCGGTCGTCGGCCTCGCGCATCACCGCCGTCATCCCCTATTTCGGCTATGCCCGCCAAGATCGCCGCGCCAAGGCGCGCACGCCGATCAGCGCCAAGCTGGTGGCGAACCTGCTGACCGAAGCAGGCGTGGACCGGGTTCTGACGCTGGACCTGCATGCCGCGCAGATCCAGGGTTTCTTCGACATCCCGGTCGACAACCTCTATGCCTCGCCGGTGTTCGCGCTGGACATCCAGCACCATTTCAAGGACCAGATGTCGGATCTTATGGTGATTTCGCCCGACGTCGGCGGTGTGGCACGCGCACGTGAGCTTGCACAACGCATCGGGGCGCCGTTGGCCATCGTCGACAAGCGCCGTGAGAAACCCGGCGAGATCGCCGAGATGACCGTGATCGGGGATGTCACAGGCAAGACCTGCATCATCGTCGACGACATCTGCGACACTGCCGGAACGCTGTGCAAGGCGGCACAGGTCCTGACCGAGCATGGCGCCGTTGAAGTGCATGCCTATATCACCCACGGAGTGCTCTCAGGTCCGGCCGTCGAGCGGGTGCAGAAATCGGTCATGAAGTCGCTGGTCATCACCGATTCGATCGAACCGACGGACGAGGTGAAAGCGGCGAGCAACATCCGTATCGTCCCGACCGCACCGATGTTTGCCCAGGCGATCCTGAATATCTGGAACGGCACTTCGGTCAGCTCGCTGTTCGAAGTGAACTCGCTGGGGCCGATCTACGAAGGTCTCTATACCACCTACTGAGCGTAAAGGTTTGGAGCGTGGCCCATCCGCGTTCCGAAAAGGCCCCGGGCGCCGCGCGGCGTCGGGGGCCTTTTCATGTCAGAGAAACCGCGGGAACTCGATCTTCGGGCAACGGTTCTCGATGACGTTCAGACCAAAGGCTCGTGCCTTGGCCGCGGCGACCGCGTGGCTGATGCCCAATTGCATCCAGATCGTTTGCAGATGAGGCAGATGGGCGATCGCCTCGTCCACGATCTCCGGAATGGCTTCTGCCCGCCGGAAAATGTCGACCATGTCCACCCGGAGACCCTCGGGAATAGCCGAAAGCGCCGGATAGACCCTTTCGTCAAGGATCTGATCTCCGGCATGACCCGGATTGACCGGAATAACCCGGATTCCCTGAGACTTCAGAAAGCGCGCGACGCCCCAGGCGGGACGCAGCTCGTTCAAAGAAAGACCAACCATCGCGACGCATCTTGTCCGCCGGACGATATGTGCGATCTCGTCGTCCACCGGCGAAGTCCCGGTGTCCCTCAATATGGCGAAATGCATGTGATCCTCCCCCAGATCTCAATCTAAAGTGGCATGGAAAAAGCGCCCGGTCCAGAGTTCTGGCCGGGCGCAAGTCGCGGAACGAGGGACAGTGATCTGAACATGAGCGTTCCGTGCCCATGTTCACTAAATAAATGCGCACTGTGGCCGAATAGTTCCACCCCGCTCACAAAAAAGTGAGGATCAAGGATTCAGCCGCGCCCAGACCGCCTTTGCTTGCATCAGGACATGCTGTGGATCGGCCAAGAGTTTCTGGCGCGCAGATTCGGATCGCAGCAGGTAGGTACGCTGTCCAATCACGGCAAAAAAACGTGGATTTCCAGGCTCCGAACGTCCCTCGGACAGGGCAACGACGCAAAGTCCGCCCAGTCCGGGAGCAAAGGCGCGGGGATTGGCCTCGAAGACATTGCGGTTCTCTTCGGTTGCGAAATGCCAGGCCTTGCCGCGCCACATGGTCACGATGTCGGGCCGCCCCGGCACGGCCGTACCTTCCTGACCATAGGAAATCGGATCGATCCCATCGAGCGCCCAATCCTGAGCCAGGCCGGGAAGCGGCGCGAATAGAAACATGCCAAGGAGGGGAATAGCGCGAATCATCAGGGGCAGAGCGGTCAACGAAGCGGGGATACGTCCCTGCATCTGGCAAATCGCAATGCGAATCTCAACTCCGGCAGGCAGAATCTATCCGCGATGTGATCCTGACGCTCAACTCCGTGAAGCCGCATAGAGGGCGATGGCGGCTGCGTTCGAGACATTGAGCGATCCGAAATCCGCGGCAAATGGAATGCGCAGGATGCGGTCGCAAGTTTCGCGCGTACGCTCGCGCATGCCCGGCCCTTCGGCGCCGAGGACAATGCAGATCGCCCGCCCTGGCAGGCTTTCCAGAACGTCGGGCAGTTGTTCTTCGCCGGTCCCATCGAGGCCTAGAATGGTATAGCCCATCTCCTTCAACTCGATGAGCGCATCGGCAAGGTTTCCGACGCGCAGATAGGGCTGCCGTTCCAGCGCACCCGAGGCGGTCTTCGCCAGTGCTCCGGTTTCGGGTGCGCTATGGCGAGACGGCGCGATAACCGCCCGCGCGCCGAACACTTCGGCCGAGCGCAGGATCGCGCCCACATTATGCGGGTCGGTCACACGGTCCAGTGCAACGATCAGGGGCTTTCCTGGGCCCGACAGCGCAAGATCCGCAAGCTTCGCCCATTTCAGCGGCTTCACCTCAAGCGCGGCTCCCTGGTGGACGCTTTCCGGGGGAAGGGGAACTGCCTTGTCAAAGGTCCGCGCGTCCGTGATTTCAGGCTCGATGCCGTCGGGCAGGCCGCCCAGACGGTCCAGGGCGTTTTGGGTGACAACCAGGCGCAGCTTCTCCCGCTCCGGGTTGCCAAGGGCATCTCGCACCGCATGCAATCCGAACAGCCAGACGGTTTCGGCCGCGGCTGCACGCTTCGCGCGTTCCTTGTCGATGACCCATGTGGGCTTCTTGGATTTCTGCGGTTTCTCGGCCATGACGCGTCCTTGCTTTAGCTCTGGGTTGCGCAGAATTCACAGTGAAATGCAACCATTCCCGTGGGTGAAGCCGGATTGCGAAGTTTGTGCGATTTTTCCTCGTTTCACCGCTTGACGCCCCCGTCGGCTCCCGGTAATCACCGCCCCACGCCGAAAGCGATCGGCGGGCGACGTGCTGCAAGGTGCGGCAGCGGACTGTAACTCCGCCGGGGAGACCCATGCCTGGTTCGATTCCAGGGTCGCCCACCACTTTCCCAATTTATCTGCATTTCATCTAAGTGGTGAGGCTGCCGCGGAAGCGGTTAAGTCGTTCCATATGCGCGCTTTTCGAGTGGTTTTCCTGAGGGGGCACATTGGCTGTGCCCCCCGAACGGGTGCGCGTCATATCCCCGAAAGTTCGTCGATCACCTGCATCCATAGCGTGGCGGGCTGGGCGCCAGTGACGACATGCGTGTCGCCGACAACGAATGTCGGTGCCGAACTGATACCGCGCTGGCGGGCATGGATTTCGCGCATGGCGATCTCGTCCCGGTCTTCGGTCGTCGCCAGAAGGCGGCGGATCATCTGGCCATCCATGCCGGCAGTTTCCCCGATCGCGACCAGGACATCGGGGTTGGAAATATTCTTGCCCTCGCGCCAATAGGCGCGCATCAGTCCGGACATGACAGGGGTTTGGTTGCCTTCAAGCCCCGCCCAGTGCAGCAGGCGATGCGCGTTGAGCGTATTCGGGACGCGCTCGATCAGCGAGGGGTTGATCCAGAGGCCGAGCCGCTCGGATGCCTCCATGACGGGCTTCATCGCTGCGATGATGCCTTTCTCGTCGTTGAACTTCATCTTCATATAGGCGACGTAGTCCATGCCCGCCTGAGGCATTTGCGGGTCCAGCCGAAATGGCTGCCAGGTGATGGCAAAAGGGTGGTTCGGGCGGCTTTCCAGCGCGCGATCAAGTTCGGCCTTGCCGATCATGCACCAGGGGCAGACCGGGTCGGCAAAGATATCCAGACGGACTTGTGCGGTCATCGGCATTCCTTGCGGTTTGATCTTCGAACGGGACGGAATATGGGCCCCGCAATTCTGTTCGACCCTTGCCAGAAGGCGCGGGCCAATTCACCCCGGATTCGGCCGCGAAAAGCGTGTGGTCCTTGATACTTGGACCGCTGATGCGGATGTGATGGTGTTAATCCGGCAGGACCGCAGGTTCGTTGTCACGCTCGGAAGGGCCACGCAGATCGGTTCCTGTATGCTGCTGCCAGGAATTTTGCAACTCTTCCCCGTCCGGCCGGCTGGTGGCAAGCCCAAGCCGCAATCCGTTCCAAGATCTCCAGTGCGGCCCGATCAGGCCCTGCAACGCGGAAGCTCGGCCGCAAAGGATCGTGCCTCCGTGGCGCGAACCCAGCAGGGGGATCTGGTAGGGCTCGACGCCTGCCGACGGGATCAGAACAGAGCCGCCGGCAAGCAAAGGCGCGAGCAAGCCGATTTCCAGCTGAGAGAGCTCATCCCAGCCCCCGACCTGAAGGAAGCGATCTTGGGCACACAGGTCATGTGCCTTCACCAGAAACTGCAGCGCTGCGAGTGCCACGCGGTGCGAGCAGCCGACCCCATTCGTGGCCAGGTAGGCCGGCTGATCGGGATCGCGTTGGATGAAATCAAAACCTGCCGGTTCGCCCGCGTCCAGAAGCTGCTGGGGCGAAGCCTGCGGGACGTCCTGCCCGCAAGCGACTGCCAGCTTCTCGGCGACGATCAGCGACGGTGCAATGTCGGCCATGGGGCCGCCAACCCGTTCGGTTGCACGAAGGTCGATGGCCGGAACAAGCCCCGCAGCAATTGCGCCAAGCAGGACGATCGGAGCGGCCGGACCAGGAGGCAGGTGCAGCAGCACTTGCGCGCCGGCCTTCAGCCCCATCATCTGAAATCCGTTTGCGGTCTGCAGCACCGCCTGACGCAGCCGCGCATTCGACCAACGGTCTGCCCGGCTTAATCCTACAACCGACATGGCCAGCTTGTCGGGCGTCGCCAGACCCGGGTTCAATATGTGCTCGGCCAGGTTCATCCGAATTCCCTCTTGTCCAAGTTTGGTCGAGATAGGGATTTCGTTCGAAAGTGGAAAGGGAAAGCGGGTGCCGCCTCAAATGAAAGCGGCCCGCGATGCGGGCCACCTGGAATTCCGTTTTCTGCTGGATCAGAGCAGTTTCAGATCTGCGGCCGAGCTGCGACCGTCGCGGCCGGACTGCAGTTCATAGCTGATCTTCTGATTGTCGTTCAGGCCGGTCAGACCTGCGCGTTCCACGGCCGAGATGTGGACGAACACGTCCTTGCCGCCATCATCGGGTGCGATGAAGCCGTAGCCTTTGGTGGCATTGAACCATTTCACAGTGCCGGTAGCCATAATACCGTCTCTCCTTCAAAACATCCCGGTGCGTAATTGCGCCGGGCCGTGCAGCCCTTACTCGTATATTCCGGCTGCCCCGTTAAAGGAGGAGCGGTAGAAAGTAGTGCTCACGCGTTCGAGAGGATGAACGATTCGTTAAAAAAGGCAAGCAATAATGCGCCGAACGCCCTGGTCTGAAACCAGAGCCCTCGGCGTGATGAGCAATTTATTGCTGATCAAATGACGATTTTGTCAGCGTTGGTCGGGTGGCGTGGCTTCAGCCAGAAGCTGTTGAATAGCCTCGTCAAGCTTCAGACTGTTGCTGCCCTGTTTGTCAAGCCTGCGTATCGAAACACTGCCATCTTCGACCTCTTTCATGCCGATCGCCATGATGACGGGAACCTTGCCGACCGAGTGCTCGCGCACCTTATAGTTGATCTTTTCGTTCCTTGTGTCGGCCTCGGCTCTCAGGCCCACGGCACGAAGCGCCTTCACGACGTCGTGAACGTAATCGTCCGCCCCCGAGACGATCGAGGCCACGACGATCTGGCGCGGCGCGAGCCAGAGCGGCATCTTGCCCGCATAGTTCTCGATGAGAATGCCGATGAAGCGCTCAAAGCTGCCCAAGACGGCGCGATGCAGCATGACGGGCATGTGCTTGTGGCCATCCTCCGCGACGAATTCCGCGCCCAGACGGTCCGGCAGGTTGAAGTCGCATTGGAAGGTGCCGCATTGCCATTCCCGGCCAATCGCGTCGGTCAGCTTGAAGTCGAGCTTCGGGCCATAGAAGGCGCCGTCGCCAGGATTGACCTCATAGGGCAGGCCAAGATGCTCGATCGCGCCGGCTAGCGCTGCCTCGGCCTTGTCCCAGATCTCGTCCGAGCCAACACGGACATCGGGGCGGGTCGACAGCTTGATGTCGAACTTCTCGAAGCCGAGATCCTTGTAGACCGAGGAAAGAAGCTCGATGAAGCCCGCGCATTCCTGCTGGATCTGGTCTTCGGTGCAGAAGATATGCGCATCGTCCTGGACGAAGCCGCGCACGCGCATCAGCCCGTGCATCGAACCCGAGGATTCGTAGCGGTGGCACGAGCCGAATTCCGCAAGGCGCAAGGGCAGGTCGCGATAGGATTTGAGGCCCTGGTTATAGACCTGGACGTGGCAGGGGCAGTTCATCGGCTTCAGCGCGTTGATGCGCTTTTCCTTCGCGCCTTCCTCGTCCACTTCGACGATGAACATGTTCTCGCGGTACGCTTCCCAATGGCCCGACTTCTCCCACAGGATGCGGTCGACGACTTGGGGCGTCTTGATTTCCTTGTAATCCGCGCGGATCAGGCGGCGGCGCATATAGGCTTCAAGCTCGCGATAGACGGTCCAGCCATTCGGGTGCCAGAACACCATGCCCGGCGCTTCTTCCTGGAAGTGGAAGAGTTCCATTTCCTTGCCCAGCTTGCGGTGGTCGCGCTTGGCGGCCTCTTCGAGCATGGTCATGTGGGCCTTGAGGTCGTCGCGATTGCGGAAGGCGACGCCATAGATGCGCTGCAGCATCGGGCGCGAGGCATCGCCCAGCCAATAGGCGCCGGCTACATGGGTCAGCTTGAACGCATCGGCCGGAACCTGGCCGGTTGTCTGCAGGTGCGGGCCTCGGCAGAGATCCTGCCAATCGCCATGCCAATACATCCGCAGATCCTCACCTTCGGGGATGCGGTTGATCAGCTCGACCTTGAAGGGCTCGCCTGCTGCCTCGTAATGGGCGATGGCACGGGCGCGGTCCCAAACCTCGGTGCGGACCGGCTCGCGGGCGGCGATGATCTGCTTCATCTTGGCCTCGATCTGGCCAAGGTCTTCGGGGGTAAACGCCTCGGCGCGGTCGAAGTCATAGAACCAGCCCTGATCGCGGACCGGGCCGATGGTGACTTTGACGTCGGGCCAGATCTCTTGCACCGCGCGGGCCATGATATGGGCCAGATCGTGACGGATCAGTTCCAGCGCGGGCGCGCTGTCCTTCATCGTGTTGATCGAGATCTTGCCCGATCGATCGATCGGCCATTGCAGGTCGACATGCTGGCCGTCGAGATTGGCCGAGATCGCATTCTTGGCAAGGCTGGGGGCGATGGAGGCTGCGACTTCGGCGGCGGTGATGCCGGCGGGATAGTCGCGCGAATTGCCATCGGGGAATGTGAGGGAGATCTGGGACATGCTCGTCCTCCTCGTCGGTTTGGCGCCCACGGAACGCCCGGTTGCGGGTTATGTCGCGCGGGTTTGGACGGATTGAGACAGCTTGTCAATCCGGTTAGGGAAGGGGCGGGGGCTTTGGTCCTGCCGCAATTGCGGCCTTCTGACTGACCAATTTGGGATCGGATGATGACGGAATTTCTGGAAACGACACAGGGTCGGAAGATCGCCTATAGCCGAATACCGGGCGAGGGGCCCGGGATCGTCTTCCTGGGCGGCTTCAAGTCGGACATGCAGGGCACCAAGGCGATCTGGCTTGAGGACTGGGCGCGCAGGCAGGGGCGTCCCTATCTGCGTTTCGACTATTCCGGCCATGGCGAATCGTCGTGCCGCTTCGAAGACGGGTGCATTGGCGATTGGCTGATCGATGCACGGTCTGCCATCGCCGCGCTGACGGAAGGGCCGCAGGTTCTTGTCGGCTCAAGCATGGGGGGCTGGATCGGGCTGCTGCTGGCGCGTGACATGCCTGAACGGGTCGCAGGGCTGATTACGATCGCCGCCGCGCCTGATTTCACCGAGCAGGGGTTCTGGCCGGAATTGTCCGAAGAGCAGCGAGAGACGATCATGCGTGAAGGGCAGTTGGCCTTGCCCAGCGAATATGGCGACCCCTATGTCATTACCCGCAAGCTGATCGAGGATGGGCGCAACCATCTGGTCATGTCCCGGCCGCTTGATCTGCCATTCCCGACACGCTTCCTGCAGGGCACGGCCGATAACGACGTTCCGCTGGAATGGGCCTCGGCCTTGCTGGCGCATGCGACGGGCACGGATATGCGACTGACCCTGGTCAAGGGTGCCGACCACCGGTTTTCGACGGATGAATGCATGGAATTGATCGGCGCGTCAGTCGCCGAGGTTCTTGCCCGCATTTGAAACCGCTCTGGGCCGGGATTGTCCGGCCCAGCTCCGCGTGCCTGCCAGGGGGCTCAGACCGCGATCTTGCCGTCCTCATCGCTCGAGATCGACCGACCGCAATCGACCGGGCTCGGTCCTCCTCTGCGGCGCTTGGCCGGTTTCGTGGGCGAGGAGATCTGTTCGTCGATGAAATCAAGGACCAGCGGCCGGATGTTCAGCCGCCAGCTCTTGCCCGCAAAGATGCCGTAATGGCCGGCACCCGGCTCGAGGTGCTGCTGCTTGCGACTGTCGGGAACCCCCGAGCAAAGCTCGAGCGCCGCGACACATTGGCCCGGAGCCGAGATATCATCATTGGCCCCTTCGACCGTCATCACCGCCACGCTTGTGATCTTGGTCAGGTCCACAGGCTTGCCGTTCACGGTGAACGAATTTCGGGCGATCTCGCGGGTCTTGAAGATGCGTTCGACGGTCGACAGATAAAACTCGGCCGTCATGTCCATGACCGCCAGGTATTCGTCATAGAAGGTATTGTGCTTGTCGCCTTCCGATGCCTCGCCGCGGGCTTCGGCGAAAACCTGGTTCAGGAAAGCGCGTGCATGGGTATCGGCGTTCATCGCGATGAAGGATGTAAGCTGCGCAAGACCGGGATAGACCATTCGCCCGGCGCCGCGGTATTTGAAGCCGACCTGCTGGATCAGCATGAAGTCGAGTTCGCCCATGGTCATCCGATTGCCGAAATCGGTCACTTCGGTCGCCGCCGCGTCGGGGTCTATCGGGCCGCCGATCAGGATCAGCGAACGAGGTTGCGCTTGGGGTTCTTCTTCTGCAAGCACGGCCGTTGCCGCGAGGGCGAGAGGGGCCGGCTGGCAGACCGCGATCACGTTCGTGTCAGGGCCCAGGTGGCGAATGAAGTCGACGAGATACTGCGTGTAATCCTCGATGTCGAACTTGCCGGCGCTGACGGGAATGTCGCGCGCGTTGTGCCAATCTGTCACATAGACGTCGCAATCGGGCAGCAGTGAAGTGACAGTGGTGCGCAGCAAGGTCGCGTAATGTCCCGACATCGGCGCCACGAGAAGAACTTTGCGGGGCAGGGGCGGGCGACGAGCCACGCGGAAATGGACGAGGTCACCGAAATCACGTTTCAGGACAGGCTCGACATAGACGATGTGATCCTGACCGTCTTCCGAGACGATGGGCGGGATTTCCCAGTCAGGTTTGATGACCATGCGCGAAAAGCTCCGCTCGGTCACTCGGCCCCATGCCGACATCAGCTTGAAAGCGGGGTGGGGGATGAGCGCGAAGGCCGGATAGGATCCCATGGCGCGTGCGGTGGCGCCCAGCCATTCGTTCGTGTTTCGGATCGTCTCCATCGCATCGTAGGAAATGATACCCTTAACACCCTTGTAACTCGCCATCCTGTGAACCTGTATCTGATTGAGGCAGGCCGAGCAGGACACGGCTTTACCTGCGTTTCGGGACAGGCATAATGATTTTACGCTCAGGGAGGATTGTCAATTATGGCGGACAAGGACGGTAAGCCGGCCAACCCCTCGGGAAAGGACGCTGCGGCAAAATCGGGCAGTCGTCCGGGTGCAAAGGGTGGACGAGCCCAGGCATCGGACCAGGCCGGAGCTGACAAGCCCAATGCCAGCTCGGTCAAGGCGGCCGCCAAGCCAGCCGGTGCAAAGGCAGTGACATCGCGGACGAAGCGGGAGGCTGCAAAACAGAACCCCGAAGTCGCCATGGAACAAGCCGCGACCCGAGGGGCGACAAAAAAGACGGACGCTCCGGTCGAGCGGTCCGCGCCCGCGCAGGCGGCGGTGGCGAAGTCTGCCAGCACATCGGCCGGTACGAAAGCCACGAAGAGAGGCCCGGGCCGTGCTCGAACCGCAGCGCGCGCCGATACCCGAACCACGACACACCGCAAGCCGAAGGCTCCGACTTCCCGCGGGAAAGAGAAGGTCGGTTCCGCGGATATGGTTTCCGAGACCGGAAAGCAGCCCGACATCGCACCGGCGGAAGCCGGAAACGCTCCCGAACACTCAACTGCCGCTTTTATCGAGGCGGCGGTGGGGCCTGGCAGTCGCCTTCCTGAACAGCTCGTCGCCAATATCGAACGCATCGAGACCCTGACCCAGAGGCTGATCAATGCGCTGGCCATGCGCGAGCCGAAAAATCCGGGCGTCGAGGCACCGGGTCCCGATCTGTTCACCACCGCAGCAAGCGGATGGCTGAAGCTGCTCTCGGAGCAGCCCGAAAAAGTGTTGAGCCAGCAGGTCCATTACTGGGGGGAAACCCTTCGTCATTTCGCCGAAGCACAGGCAGCTCTTGCGCGGGGCACCTTCCGCGCGCCGCCGGATGACCGACCGAGAGATCGGCGCTTTTCCAATCCGCTCTGGGAAAGTCACCCGTATTTCAATTTCATCAAGCGCCAGTACCAGATCAATGCGGAAGCGATGTCCAAGGCGGCTCAGGACCTTGGTGTCCACGATATGACCGACCGAAGGCGGATCGAGTGGTTCACGCGCCAGATGATCGACATGATGGCGCCGACGAACTTTCTCGCGACCAATCCCGACGCATTGGAGAAAGCGGTCGAAACCGAGGGTGAAAGCCTTGTCCGGGGTCTCGAGAACCTCGTTCGTGACGTCGAACGGCATGGTGGCGAGATGATCGTCTCGCTCGCCGATCGCGAGGCGTTTCAGGTGGGCGAGGATATCGGCACCACCGCGGGCACCGTGGTTGCCCGCACGCCGCTGTTCGAACTTATCCAGTACAAACCAACGACCCAGCAGGTGCATGAAACTCCGCTGGTCATCTTTCCTCCGTGGATCAACAAGTTCTACATCCTCGACCTCAAGCCTCAGAACAGCCTCATCAAGTGGATCGTCGATCAGGGCTATACGTTGTTCGTCGTAGCCTGGAAAAACCCCGACACGAGCTATGGCGATACGGGGATGGAAGATTACGTCTCGGCCTATCTGGATGCGATGGACCGGGTTCTTGATCTTTCGGACCAGCCCAGGTTGAACGTCATCGGCTATTGCATTGCGGGAACGACGCTGGCGCTGACGCTGTCCTTGTTGAAGCAGCGGGGAGACGAGCGGGTCAAATCGGCGACGTTCTTCACGACCCTGACAGATTTTTCCGATCAGGGTGAGTTCACCGCCTTTCTCCAGGAGGATTTCGTTTCGGGGATCGAGGCCGAGGCCTCGCGCACCGGGGTGCTCAGTTCGCAGTTGATGACAAGGACCTTCAGCTTCCTTCGTGCGAATGACCTTGTCTGGGCCCCGGCGATCCGCAGCTATATGTTGGGCGAGGCGCCGCCGGCCTTCGATCTGCTGTTCTGGAACGGAGACGGCACGAACCTTCCGGGTCGGATGGCAATCGAATACCTTCGTGGGCTCTGCCAGAAGAACGCATTCGTCGGTGAAGGATTCAAGGTCTTCGATCAGATCCTGAACGTACGCGATGTGACCGTTCCGCTCTGTGCCATCGCCTGTGAGGCTGACCACATCGCGCCCGCCAAGGACAGTTGGCGCGGCGTTTCGATGATGGGGTCGCAGGACAAGACTTTCATCCTTTCCCAGTCGGGCCATATCGCCGGGATCATCAACCCCCCCGGAAAGATGAAATATGGTCATTACACGTCCGCCGCAGGGTTCCAGAAGGGCTTCGATGCATGGCGCGATGCGGCAGATTTCCATGAGGGGAGCTGGTGGCCCACATGGGAGAAGTGGCTGTCCAGACATTCCGGGCGCATGATCGCCACGCGTGATCCCGGGGCCGGCCTTGGACCCGCGCCGGGGACCTATGTCCATGAAACGTCTTGAGAGGTTTTCGCTGCGCTGCGGCGAAAACTATTGAAATGCTGCAGTGCAGCATTTATATTGAAAGTCGTGGAAGGTAACCGGCGCTTCAAATCCGCGCGCCACCCAAGGAGACGGAAATGGCCAAGACCCCTGACTTCACCAAGACCATGCAAGAGATGATGGCGAAATTCCCGGTCGACACCTCGTCCTTCCAGGACGCGTTCAAGTCACAGACCGCGCTGGGCGAGAAGATGGCCAAAGTGGCTCTGGCTGCGGCCGAGCGCTCGACCGAAATTTCCGCGCAATGGGCCAAGGACACCATCTCGCGCATGGGCGAACTTGCCAGCTCCAAGGACGACCCGGCTGAATATGCCAAGGCCATGAGCGATTTTGCGACCGCCGCGACCGAAATGGCGGCTGAGCACATGGCCGCCTTTGCCGAAGTGGCCAAGAAGGTCCAGATGGACACGGTCGACCTGATGCTGACGGCTGGCAAGGACATCGCGGCCGAGACGCAGAAAGTTGCCGAAACCGCGACGCGCGAGACGCAGGCGGCGGTCAAGAAAGCCACTGCAGCTGCGACCGCCAAGTCCTGATCCGACCCGGATCCGGATTTCGCAGAAACGGTTGGGGCGGGTGACCGCCCCTTTTCCGTCATGAGAACTACGCTGCGGCGCAGCGTGGCTTTCCGAGCCCGGTGATTTTCTTTGCATTTCCGCGCTTGATTTTCCATCATGCTGCAAATGCATTGCCGGAGGAGCCATGGCCGAGGTTGACAGCACGTCGCCACTATTGATCAAGCGTTACGCAAGTCGGCGGCTCTACAATACGGAAACCAGCGACTATGTGACGCTGGAGGATATCGCGCAGCTCATCCGCAACGGCCGTCAGCTCAAGATTGTCGACCTGAAGACCGGAGATGATCTGACGCGGCAATATCTGTTGCAGATCATCGCCGAACATGAGGGGCGGGGTGAAAATGTCCTGCCGATCGACGTTCTGACCGATCTGGTCCGCAGCTACACGACACAGGCCCAATCGGTCGTGCCGCAGTTCCTGGCCGCCAGTTTCGAGATGCTTCGCGAAGGTCAGTCGAAGATCATGGAGAACATGTCGACATTCCCCAATCCGATGTCGTCCATGCCGGGTTTCGATACATTGCAACGCCAACAGCAGCTATTTCTCAAGGCGCTGACGGCGGGTTGGTCGACGACCGGTCCCGGCGAGCCCGACGATGATGAGACGAGCGATCCAGACAAACCTGCCGCAGCCCGCAAGTCGTCGGGAAGCGAGGATATGGAAGAGATCAGACGCCAATTGGCTGAATTGCAGAAGCGAATTTCCAAGCTGTAACCGCTTGCGCAGGTCGGACGATCACGTTAGACGGACGTCCACGGACAGTTGGCCGAGTGGTCGAAGGCGCACGCCTGGAAAGTGTGTAGGCGGGGAACCGTCTCGAGGGTTCGAATCCCTCACTGTCCGCCACTTGCCCCCGCGAAAGCGTTCTCCCGATCCGGCTGCGGCCGGATTTTCTCGTTGTTTTCGAGGGTTGTGCGGGAGGGGCTGAGCACTGGCCCTGGCGCCGGGAGGCCCGGAAGCGGTCTCTCAGGGCCGATATTCTCCGGACCTGTTGCCTGCGCCGTTTTGGTGAGTTTTCTTCAAGGTACTGGAAAGACGTCAGAAATTGAGCGTCGCCGCTATGCACTTCGATGTCAGTGGCGTTCACCAAAAGCTCCTGAGATCCAACGCCCGTTCACCAATACTTGGCGCATCAAGGTATCCTTTGTCTTTCGCAGAAATGGTCGTCGATCCCGCGACTTCCTGATTGTGATATCGGACTCTTTTGTTCATTGTGACCCAAAGCAGGGAGCACTGCCATGAAGGCCATGTCCGCACGGGACGCGAAGCATCAGTTCGGCCTGCTCATCGACACCGCACGAGCCGAACCGGTGGTGATCGAGAAACACGGCCGCCCGGTTGTGGTGGTCGTGGCCGTGGAAGAGTTCGAACGGCTGACGACGCTGAGTGACGCAGCGACTGTCAAGCAGCGGGAAAGTTGAGGGTAAGAAGTAGTGGTCAAGCAGGCACAAAAGGATGGATTGCCGGCTGACCTGACCGGGCTTGGGGGCTCGGCGGGGGATGGGCAGCTGGGCGACCCCCCCCGGCAGCGGGGCAGGCGAGTATGATGAGGTCAAGCAGGCGCGAAAATTTGTGGATCTGTTTTCTGGCTGTGGAGGGCTTTCCCTCGGGCTTTCCCTGGCGGGGATGCGTGGCCTCTTTGCAATTGAGCGCGACGAGATGGCATTTGAGACGTTCTCGACCAATTTCATTGGAGATGACTCGCCAGAAGCTTACCGCTTCATGTGGCCGTCATGGTTGGACCAACGGGCGTGGGGTATTGACGAGGTCCTCGGAGAGCATAAGGAACAACTCGAGCAACTGAGCGGTGAGGTCGAGGTTCTAGCCGGTGGTCCCCCCTGTCAGGGATTCAGCTTCGCTGGACGGAGAATAGAGGACGATCCCCGGAACCTACTCTTCAACAAGTATGTTGAAGCTGTTGAAGCCCTGCACCCGAACGTGCTGGTCCTTGAAAACGTGCCAGGCATGCAGGTGGCCCACAAGAGTGGAGCAGTGGTTGACCTGCAATCGGGGCGCTCGCCGCGAAAGCAATCCTTTTACGAGAAGTTGGCTGCTAGTCTCGATACTGCCGGCTATGTGGTGAAAGCCGAACTCGTGGACGCGTCCCGCTTCGGAGTGCCGCAGAAGCGTTCCAGGCTTATCGCCATCGGCATACGAAAAGATCTTTCGCCATTTCTTGCTGGTGGCATTGATCGCGTCTTTGCTTTGCTAGAAGAAGCAAGGTGTCAGCAGCTGCGGGAGTTCGGGATAGGCGAGGTCATCTCTGCCGCAGATGCGATCTCCGACTTGGAGATTGGAGATCGCCCAATGGTTTCCTGCACAGATGCCCAATCGCCGCGTGGTTTTTTTGAGGCTACTCCCCGCTCAGCTATGACGACCTACCAAGAGCTCATGCGTCAGGGCGCCTCGGGCACTCCTAACAGCATGCGGCTAGCGCGCCATCGAGATGAAGTTCGCCAAAGGTTTGCCCGGATACTCCTGGAATGCCGCAAGGGCGTCCGGATGAACGATGAGGCGCGCCTCGGATATGATCGACCCGGGCAAGGGCCGCAAGAGCGATGGCGCGGCAACGGTCGAGCGCTACCTGAAGCAGATTGGCCCTGTAACTGAGACTGCGATCCGGCAGGTCGAGCTTGCCCTGCTCTCGGACTCGCGGGCAAGGCTGGCCAAGGTCATCGGGCTGAGGAAGCCGGACGTTGAGGTCGATTGCGATGTCCCGCACATTGTGATCAAGCGACACGCTGAAAGGTGGCTGAAGACCGCAGCGTCAGCGCGACGTGTGCCCCTGGTCGATGCCGCGCTGTGGGCTAGGCAAAAAACGTCGGAAAAGGGTACAAGGACAAAGCCACAGAGACAGGTGAACGCGTGCGCGACGCCAGTGGTGCTGGCTAGCTGAAGGCCACCACTGCCACAAAAAAGACCAGCTCGTGTCATGCCTTCATTGTGGCGATGAGATATCAGACCATCGAAAAATGACCTTTGCGGCATTCTTCAGCGAGAGTTGGCAAGAGCAAACAAACGCAGTCACAGCGGCTATTGAATGGTGCGGCCGGTCACGCTCGCTGCTGAGAAGATGTCTAGAGGGATTTCCATCGCAGTCCGTTCGACCCACTCTAGCGAAAGGGATCGGCGAGGCCGAAAAGGGGGGCGGCAGAGCTCATTTCTGCTGGCACGGCGATAAAGGAGCTGCAAGAAGTGTATGGTGAATGCCAACGGAACCCTATGAAAGTCAAACGGTTCCCGATAACGTGACCAAGCTCTTGGGCGGCGACTGGTCAGCCGCGGTCCAGGCCTAGTTTTCGCGGAATGCGCGCGACAGGCTGTCCTCGATCGGCTTGATCAGATATTCCGCGAAGGTCCTCGAGCGGGTCTCGATCATCACTTCAGCCGGCATGCCGGGCGTGACGTGCAGTCCATGGACGCGCTCCAATTCGGCAGGGGGCAGGGCCACTCGCGTCAGATAGATCTCGTGCTTGATGCCATCGGTCTCAGTCGTCAGCGCGTCTGCCGAGATATAGACCAGCTCGCCCTGCAGGACCGGCGTCGTGCGCTGATTGAGCGATGTCAGCCGGACCGCGGCATGCTGGCCGATCTCGACATCGTCGATATCCGCGCGCGAGACCTGTGATTCAATGACGAGGGGTGCGTCCTGGGGCAAGATCTCCAGAATGGGCTTGCCGGCTTCGATTACCCCCCCGGTGGTATGGTAATGCATGCGCACGATCGTCCCGGCGACCGGAGAGACGATCTCGGAGCGGGTCAATACATCCTGGGCCTTCATCGACTGCTCCCTCACACTGTCGAGATCGGCCTCGATCGCCTGATTTTCATCGAGGGCGGCCTGGCGATGCTGGTTGCGGGTATGGGCGATTTCGCGTTCGGCCTTGCGGATTGCTTCTCTGGTTTCGGAAATGTCGGCATTCAGTCGCTCGATCTGGCCTTCTGCATCCGCAATGGCACGGGCGAGGCTGTTCACTTCGCTGCGCCGGACTAGACCACGCTCGTAAAGCTGGCTGCGTGCCTCATGGTCATCCTGGAGCAGCTGCAGCTGGGTACCCAGGGCCACCAGTTGGCCGTTGAAGCCCGAAATGCGCGCGCGCCCCGCAGCGATGCTGCTTTCCTGCACCACGATCTCTCCCTCCAGCTTGGTGCGCGCGGCCCGGAAGGCGGTCAGCTGTTCGTTCATGATGGCCGAAAAGCTCGGATCATCCTGTCTTGCCTGCAGATAGCCGGAAAAGGCCGGTCGCTCGGCATCTTCATATTCAGCGCGAAGCCTTGCACTGATCGCCTCGAGCCGGGCACGGCGCAGTTCCAGTTCCCGCTGGTTCGCAAGCGCGGCGGTGCCATCGAGCCGGATCAGGACCTGCCCCGCGACCACGCTGTCTCCCTCGCCGATCATGATCTCGTGGATGATCCCGCCTTCGAGGTGCTGTACGATCTTGTTGCGCCCGGTCGCGACAAAGCTGCCCGGAGCCATGACCGCAGCGGCAAGCGGTGCGCGAAAGGCCCAGGTGCCGAACCCGCCGAAAGCGAGGATCATCAGTGCCAGCCCCACCGTCATGTGCAGCCGCACCGAGCGCGGCACATTTGCATAAAGCGGGTCGTGATCCCCTTGCCTGGTCATGGTCCACCTTTCGGACTTCCGGGCGGTGCAGGGCCGGTTTGAGATTGCGGCGCAGGGGGATATGCGTCTTCGGCCTTGCGCTGCTTGATCAGTTTTTCCAGCATCTGATCGCGGGCCCCGAACATGGCGATCTGGCCGTCCGCGAGCAGCATGATATTGTCCACATCGCGGAGCAGAGCGTATTTCTGCGTGATCACGATCATGGTGATGCGATCGCGCTTGGCCAATGCCATTGCCCGTGACAGCGCCTGGTCCCCGGCATTGTCCAGGTTCGAGTTGGGTTCGTCCAGCACGACCAGACGCGGCGACCCGAAGAATGCCCGCGCCAATCCGATCCGCTGCTTCTGCCCGCCAGAAAGGGGGGAGCCGTCGGCCGCGACGACGGTCTCGTATCCTTCGGGAAGCTTGGCGATCATGTCATGCACATCGGCCAGGACGGCTGCCTGATAGATATCCTCGTCGCGGGCATCCGGCCGCATGCGCGCGATATTGGCCTTGATCGTGCCGGGAAAAAGCTGAACGTCCTGGGGCAGGTAGCCGATCGACTGACCAAGCTGGCGCTGGTCCCAGTTGCGCAGGTCCATGAGGTCGAGCCGGACGCTGCCCGAGGTCGGCAGGATCGAGCCGACGAGCATCTTGCCCAACGTGGTCTTGCCTGCGCTGGACTTGCCCACGATCGCAAGGGACACGCCGGGCAAAAGCGAAAAGGTGATCGAGTTCAACACGACGCGCTTGGTGCCAATGGGGACGTAAAGCAACCGCTCGACATCCAGCCGACCCTCGGGTCGCGGCAGTTGCAGGCGCTGGTGGTTCAGCGGCGAGGATTTCAGCAGACCCGAGATACGGCCAAGGGCCGAACGCGAAAGAGAGACATTGTTCCAGCCTTCGATCGCCCCCTCGATCGGGGCCAGCGCCCGGCCCGCGATGATCGAGGCGGCAATCACCATGCCCCCGGTGATTTCGCCGTGCAGCGCCAGGTTGGCGCCCCATCCGAGCAATCCGACCTGGGTCAGCAGGCGCACCCCGCGAGAGGTGGAAGCGAAAAAGATGTTGCGATCCTGAGCCGTGACCTGAGCGCTCATCGAGCCTGCCGCGTCCCTGCTCCAGATCGTGACCGCCTCGGGGATCATCGCGAGCGCGTTGATGATCTGGGAATTCCGCGCCATCGAGTCGAGATGCAGGTTCGCGCGGCTGAGATTGCGGTTCGCCTCGGCAAAGGGGCCATGGGTGAAACGCTGGTTGATCAGCGCGATCACCATCAAAAGCAGTGCGGTCGCCATCACGATCATGCCGAGATGCGGATGGACCAGAAAGATCGCAAGTACGAAAAGCGGCACGAAGGGCAGGTCCAGCATCGACAGCAGTGTTCCCGAAACGAGGAAGTTTCGCAGGGTCTGCAGGTCTCCCAGCGTCTGATATTCCTGGCCATTGCTCTGCAATGACGCCCGTGCGGCAGCGGCAAGGATCGGCGCACCCAGCCGGGCGGAAAGGTCCACCGAGCTGCGCAGCAACATGCCGCGCCGAATGCCGTCGAAGATCACCTGCAAGACGACCGCGGCGACGATCAACACCGTGAGCATGATCAGCGTGTCCGTCGAACGGCTGGTCAGCACCCTGTCCGAGATCTGGAACAGATAGATCGGGATTGCCAGGACCAGCATGTTGGTCACGGCGCTGAACAACAACACCCCCAGAATGTTGATCCGGATCTTGTTCAGGCTGGCCGAGAGCGCGCCGGAGATGTCAGGTTCGGCCACACGCTTGTGAAAGGCAGTCCCGGAGCCGCGTTCCGGAATGTCGGGCAGACGGCCGGCCTGCCGGTCGATGGTCGGGCCGGTTCCCATGGCCTGACGGGCGCGAGGGGGGTGTTGCGTCTCGTTCAAGCCGTGCCGCAGCCCGGCGGCCTTTTCGCCGATCCTGTCCTGTGTCATGCGAGAACCGTTTCCATGATGTCGCTGGGAACCGCTGCATCATCATGATGGACCGGAGTGGTCCTGTCCGCGTCATGATCGCCGATCATCCCCTCCGCCAGGAAAAGGACGGCCTCGCTGGCAAGAACGGGGGCGCCCTCCGTCGTCAAGTTCAGCGGCTCGGACACCAGTTCGGCCTGGTGGAGCAACGCATCAGTGTAGTATTCGCCACTGGAGTAGAGGGTCGCGTCGACCCCGTATTCGGTGATGCTGGCCGTGTTCGCCAGGACGTTCGAGCCCGCCACGACACGGATGTCGCCATCCGAATCCAGCAGATCGGCGGCCATGGCATCCACCTGATCGGAATCGCCCAGCACGTTGGTCTGCCGGATCACATTGACCGAAACCAGATCGCCCTGGATGTGCAGAACCCGCACGACCTGCAGACCGGCGAAATTCGGATCGGCAAGAACCTCGGGCGGCAGAACGAACTGACCGTCTGGTGAACTGTCGATCACGCTCGCGATCCCGGCATTCGTTCCGGCAAAGCTTGTTTCGCCGATGGTGGTGATCGTGGCGCTGTTCATCAGCAGGTTGTCGCTGCTGCTGATTTCCCCGCTTTTCGCCTGCAGAACGATGTTGTCGTCATCCAGCAGGATGTTCGTCTGCTGGATCGAATTGAGATTGATGATGTAGCCATCAATGATGATGAGGTCGAACTGATACCCGAGTTCAGCCAGTGACACGCTGTTCAGCGCTCCGTTCTCGCCGATCAGCATGAGGGTTTCGTTGGCGTGGAACGTCACGCTCGTGATGTCGTCGTCGCTGATGAGATTGTACTGATCGATCCAGTTGAAGCTGACGAGACTGCCCTCCAGGGTCGCCGTGACCCAGTATTGCGGCGCATCGCCAGCGCCTGCCACCAGATGGGGAGCAGGATTCGAAAGGCTGCTGAAGGAGGCGTAATTCACGGCATTCGTCGCAGCCTGCACCGGATTGGGGCCAGCGATATGATCAATATCGCTCCAGACATTGACCTGGCTCACGACCCCGTAGCTGTAGATGCCCTGTGACGCATAAAGCACGGGAGCAGCAATCCATGCCGTGTTGATATGGGCTTCGTTCAACAGCATGTTGTTTCCGACGACCAGTTCGTGCTGCGCTGCATTGTCATGGCCTTCATCTGCCAGGATCTCGGCGCGATAGGCCGGCAGAAGCTTTTCGAGTTGCGGGGCCACCTCGACGGCCTGACCGTTCAGGATCTGCCCTTTGACGGCTGCGCCTTGAAAGGTCGAAACTTCGGCCCCATCGGGTTGGTTCTCCGGCGGATGGGAACGGGCGAAGGCTCGTGCCATCTCAAGGAATGCGTCTTCGTTCTGTGGCAGGGCGAGGTCGAGGGTCACGCCAAGCTGGCTTGCCTGAACGTAAAGATCACCCAGCTTGCCGTCGAATTCGGGTGGAAGCACCCCCGGCGCGGGCAGCAACAGGTCGCCGTCATGAAGGATCGATTGCTGCACGATATAGGTCGCCACCGATCCGGGCGGGGGCAGGGTCCAATCCCAGTCCCACGGGCCTGGCTGTCCGCCGAGCAGAGGTACACCCGGGTTTGAAACGGGCACGACAGGCGTCACCTCGGGCGTGAAATCGACGGATGGCGCGAAGAGACCCTGATCGTTCGGCCCTGTCTCGGCCTCGTTCCCCCGCGGGCCAGTGGAATATGACGCGCGGGGAAGCGGACCCCGGCCCGGGTCCAGAAAAACATAGTCGGCGTCTTGATGAACTTCGCCCATTGATCGGCCCTGTGACCGGTAGGCCAGACCCGGATCTGAATCGGGGAGTTCGAAGGGGTATTTCGGATCACTGTCCTGCGAGCTGATCTCGCCAGTGTCGTATCTGGTCTGCCGGGGATCGAATTCCTGATAGTCGATCCGCAACCGGCTGACCTCGTCAGTCATGTGAAATAGCCCAATAAAATGCCAGATTGCTTCATCTGTCGCGTGGATCGTCAGCATGTCAGCAGACCTTCCGGAAACCGCATGCCCCGTGCCGGCCGGGACAGGCCATCATTACAAGTTCCTGCGCGAGGTCGCCCCCGCGCAGGACACGTTCGAGGTCAGGCGAATTCAGAGATCATCGTCACCCACCACAGTCGAGTTCAGGTCGCCGCCGACCACAGTCATGTCGACGGTGTTGCCCAGAATGTTTGCACCCATCACGATGCTCTGGTTGAAGGCAGTGGTGTCCAGGATTGCATCGGCCGATGCGCTCGAGGTGCCCGTGACGAAGCCGTCATCGCCATTGTTCGAGCCCCAGACGCCCGCCGTCGCATAACCCCCGGCGCCGGTCATGATGTCGCTGACATCGCCACCATTGCCGCTGGCGTCATTGGTGCTGTCACCTGCGCGGGCCCATCCGCCATGCGAATTGGCCGAGCCGCCATCGCCACCACGGGTAAAGCCGTTGCTGCCGCCCATGCCGTCACCGGCTGTCGCGCCACCCATGCCGGCACCCATTCCGGTCGAAGCACCGCCAGCACCAGCGCCTGCATAAGCCGCGCCAAGGCCATATCCGGCCGCGTCACCAGACATTGCGTCGCCCGCAGTGCCCATGGCACCGGCCATGGCGGCACCAAGCCCAAGCCCTGCGCCCCCGTCACCGCCATTCCCGGCATCGCCGCCGCCGCCGCTATTGCCGCCGTCAGCGCCATCGCCGCCATTGCCGCCGTCACCACCGGTCGGGCCACCGCCCAGGCCGAGACCAAGCAGGCCTAGTCCGACACCGATGCCGCCAAGTGCGGGACCGCCAGCTCCGCCGGCTCCGCCGTCGCCACCATCACCGCCGTCACCGCTGTCGCCGCCATCTCCGCCGTCGCTGCCTTCGCCGCCAGCACCCAGTCCGGCGCCAAGCGCACCGGCACCGGTATTGGCGCCGCCGCCCGTGGCGTCACCGCTGGCACCGCCGCCCAATCCGGCTGCGATCGCACCGGCGTCACCGCCCGAGGCGTCACCGCCCTGACCGGCACCAAGGCCGACGCCCAGGGCGGAACCACCAACGCCGATACCGCCAAGCGCGGCTGCGCCGCCGCCTTCTGCGCCATGGGAGAGGCCGCCGAAGGCGAGCGCGTCACCGCCATGGGAATCCGAGTCACCTTCGCCACCTGCGGCAATCACACCGCCGCCGAAGCCGCCGGTACTGCCAGCGTCGATGCCGTCATCGGCCGTGGCCGTTCCGCCAGTCGCGCTGCCATTCTGATTGAAGGCCGCACCGTTCGTCACAGTCGGATTGTAAAGCTGGTCCTGATCTTCAAGATACGAGGATTGCGGCGTGACAAAGGCGTTGTCGTTGCCGTCACCACCCAGCGCACCGTTCAGGAAGCTTTCCATCCGGATGTCATGCGTGCCGACGCTGATCTCGCCATCACGAGTGATGAAGACATCACCCATCGAGCCGTTGTTCAGGTCGATATCGGCAAAGTCATTGTCCGTCGGCATCCATCCATCAATGCCCAGATCGACATCGACGGTCGTGGAGACATTGGTGTCGACATCCGTCGAAACCTTGTTCATCGCCGAGTTATACGCATTGTTCATCGAGTCGTTGGCATTCGACGATGAATTTTCCGCGGCGTTGCTGGCGTCATTCGATGCCGCGTTTCCGGCCCGGTTCGACGCCGCATTTGCTGCAGCATTGTCGGCCTCATTCGAACCCGAATTCGAGCCGTAGTTCGCTGCGCCATTGACCGCGCCGTTCGCGGCGCCATTCAGCGCAGCATTCCCGGCAAGATTGCCAGCGGCATTATATGCCTCGGTTTCAGAGCTGTTGCTGTTCGAATTGTCATTCGAATTGCTCTGGGACTGATCCTGGCCCTGTCCTTGGCCTTGTCCCTGTCCCTGGTCTTGACCCTGGCCTTGATCCTGACCTTGGCCCTGAAGGTTCAACTGGGCCTGGCCTTGCAATTCGCCCTGGGCCTGACCCTGGTCCTGATCTTGATCCTGGCTCTGGCTGTCGAGTGGCCAGGCAAAGAGGTTGATGTTCCGGCTGTCAGCCATTGTACTCACTCCCTAGCGACGGGCGGGGACGGTCAATGCATTCGCAAACGCGCATGCCGCCCGGTTTCAGGTGAAGAATGAAATGACAAAGCAACTTGGATCGTTGAGCCCTTGCTCACCGTCATGACGGCACGACCGTCATCGCAATGCCGAAGAACCGGCGTCGTCGCCCCTCCACCTCGAACGACGTCCGGCGTGTCGGAGGGCCCGCAACCCTGTGTATTCCGACGAGATGAAGATAGGCCGCACGAACCCACCGGGCCTAGCCGGACGAACAGGCTAGTCCAGCGCTCCGTCGACCGGTTACCAAAGGGCAGTAAGGCTAGAGCCATTCCGGTCCCGGATGGGGCAGCCTTTGTCCATGGGGTTAATTCGATTGGTTATATGCGATCGATGGATAACCTGTGCGAAAGCTTAGCTGTCTTATTGGGCTATGATTTGCCTAAGATTTTGGAATCAGTGCTTAGCTATGATACATTCAAACACTCTCGTGCGAGGTAATCCGCCTTGGAAAATAAATTAACTTGACAAATTTCCAGCGTTTTTCCGCAGCGCAGGAAGGAAGCGTAAAATGGTGTCTCATGTTAATGATTCGAATTCAAAAGCATCGGAAACAAGTCAGATCGCTGCCGAAGTTGTTTTTGTTGGAAATCACTGTAATTTCTCGGACAGTCTGATCGCGGCGACAAGTCAGGAGCTTGGCGGCATCACGTCCGTGCTCTTCGACAGCTTTGCCAAATTCCGGCGCATGGTTGGGGCATCACAAGGTTCACCCCGCGCATTGGTGCTTGATGAACCGACGCTGCGCGGATTGAGCACGGATGATCGCGAATTTATCAAGGGCGTGGCCGACCTGTCTCTCGGGCTGGCCTTCACCACATGGGAATTCGGGATCGCATCGCATGCCGATCCGCTGTTCCGATCATCCCGGGCCAGCCTTTTTCCCTTGAACGTCCGTCTGGATGTATGGCTTTCCGTCGTCAGGCTTATCGCCCACGGTGGGAATTACGTCTGCCCCGAGGTGATCTCCACGATCAAGGCAGAAGACCATTCTCCTCTGGCGGGGGATGGCAGCCTGACACGGCGCCAGATGGACGTGCTGCGGCTTGTCGCTGATGGCCAATCGAACAAGTTGATCGCCGAAACGCTGGGGCTCTCGATCCATACCGTCAAACTGCACCTGCACAACGGCAGCGCCCGGCTGGGCGCGCGCAACCGGACTGAGGCAGCGTTGCGATACCGCGAGATGTACCGGTGACCAAAGGCCCCGTCTCGACCGGACAGCAGTCCGCGACCGAAGGCGGCCTCGATGCCGTCTTGCTGCGCGTCGGGCGATTGAATTACGCGTGGAGCAATACGGAAAGCTTGCTCGTGCATCTCCTTGCGGGGCTGGCCGAGATGCCCAAGGATGCCGCCGTCGTGGTTTTCCTGTCGGTCAGTTCGACCCGCGGCCGCATCGAGCTTATCGAACGGTTGGCCAAGCTGCGCCGTCCTTCGGGGGCCGAGCAACAGGAGCTGCTGGAGCTGATGGCCCGCTTCGGACGCCTGTCGGCTGTTCGCAATCGCTATAACCACAGCATATGGTCGTTTGACGAGAACGGTTCGATCTCGACCATCCTGATGCGGATCGCCGACCGCCGCGACCGCATTCACATGGGCCGTCGCCAGATGCTCGACGCAGACGAAATCGGCAAGCTGGATCAGGATCTGGATACGCTCTCGACACTCAATCGCAGCATCTGGCGCTTTCTGAAGAAACACGGATATTCCATCGAGTGACGGGGATGGCCTTTAAGCTCGATCGGGGAAATGTCGTTGAAAATGTGCAAGCGCGGCGCGATGGCCGAGACGTTGGGGCCGTCCTCGAGCTGAACCAAGGATATTACGTTGTTGCGTCGGGCCATTAATCTGGGCGTAAATTATCCTTGATACGGCAGAGGTTTATGGCTCATGGCTCAATGAAGAAATGGGGCGGCACTTGCCCATTGCGCGACCGCGTCAATGCGATGGAGAAAAACCAAGCCTTCGCTGGGCTGTGGCAGGTCGCGAAATGCCCGGAACCTTTCTCTGGCACAGATCGAGCTGCTACGGCTTCTGTCGCGAAAACGATGGACCGTCAGGGTCCCCGGCACCACGAAGTTGCACCGGATGCAGGAGAAGCGCGACCACATTCTATCCAAATGTGGTCGCATTCACGCAGCGATTGGCGCGATACACATGGGCGCTACGTCCTCGGGGGCCTCGCAGCGCCTAGGCGTTCGGCGCTTTCTTAGCAGGCGGCCTGATAGGTCTGGCCCGTCTGGGTGTTGCGATAGGTGCACATGCGTGTCGTGGGCTGGTTGGCACCGACTTGCGCGCCGATGGCCGCGCCGGCGAGCGTCGCCGCCGTCCTGCCGCTGCCCTTGCCGACCTGGCTTCCGGCAGCCGCGCCAAGCAGCGCCCCGGTCCCGGCGTTGACGCCCTGATTGTCTGAACATCCCGATACCATGCCGATGCTCGCCAGCATGAAAACAGTGAGACCCGCCACTTTGATCATCATCTCGTCTCCTCGAGTAAATCTTCGTGCTAGTTTCACCTTTCCAAACCGTCGGGCCGCCGAAATGGTTCCGGTGTGTTATGGGCGATATTTTTGCGCTCTGCTCGGCGCTGAACACGTTACATTGGAAAGAACAGGCTGATCGCGACGGACGAGGTAATTCCCGCGATGATGTTCATGGGGATTCCGATCTTCAGGAAGTCGATGAAACGGTAGTTCCCCGCCAGATAGACCAGCGTGTTCGTCTGGTATCCGATCGGTGTTGCGAAACTGGCGCTGGCCGCCACCATTACCGCGACCACGAATGGCCGCGCGTCGAGCCCCAGCTGCCCTGAAAGGGCGATGACGATCGGGGTGAAGACCACTGCGACGGCGTTGTTCGTGACGATCTCGGTCAGGATTGAAGCAATGGCATAGACGGCCAGCAACATCGCAATCGGGGGCAGGTCCATGAGAAGGGGGGTCAGTGCCTCGACGATCAGGGCAACCGCGCCGGTATTCTCGAGCCCTCCACCGATGATCAGCATGGCGAAGATGAGAACGAGGATCGAACCGTCGATGGACTGCCAGGCCTCGTCACTGTCGATGCAGCGCAGGATCAGGATCGCGGCGACCGCGATCAGTGCGAGAATGCCGATCGGCATGACGCCCAGGGCGGCCAGCCCGACGATTCCCAAGAGCGCGATCAGCGCAATCGGTGCCTGCTTGCGCCGATAGGCGCGTCCGCCCGGCTCGGTAATCGACACGACGTCGCCCGTTTCCCCCAGCGCCCGGAAACCGTCCGATGTGGCCTCAAGCAACAGCCGGTCTGCGGGGCGCAGCCGCACGCTCGACAGATCGGCCCCGGCGACGTGACCATGCCGGAATACGCCCAGGACCCTGACACCGGCATTGCGCCCCAGGGACAAGTCCGAGATGCGACGCCCCACATTGGAACGGTTGGGCGTGACGATGGCCTCGGCCACCCTGACCTCGGCGTCGGGGGCGGGGTCCACCCGCCGCCGCATTCCGACGCGCAGGCCCTTCTGTTCGGCCAGCGTCAGCAATTCCGAGGTTTTTGTGACCACTATCAGGACATCCCCCGTTTGCAATCTTTGCCCGTCCAGGTCGCGAAGGATCGTGCCGCCGCGCCGCAGCCCGGTCACCCGAACCCCCTCGCGCCGGAAATCGGGCGCCTTGTCCAGGGGCCCGTCGACGGCGGGGTAGTTGCCAAGGATCGTGATCTCGGACAGAAAGTCGTTTTCCTCGCTTCCGGTCGCATCGGCTCCGGCGGCACGGTCAGGCAGAAGCCAGCGGCCGAGCACCAGAAGTGCCGCACCGCCCACCATGGCAGTGATCAAACCGACCGGTGCGATCTCGAATATCGAGAACGGCTGCAATCCGTTCTCGGTGGCGATCCCATCGACAAGGAGGTTGGTCGAGGTGCCGATCAAGGTGCAGGTGCCGCCTAGGATCGCCATGTAGGAAAGCGGGATCAACAGCCGTGTCGGCGCGAGATCAAGGCTGTCGGCAAGGCGGATCACGACCGGGATCAGCACCAGCACCACCGGCGTGTTGTTCATGAAGGCAGACCCCGCCACCGTCGCCGCCAGAAATGTCAGCACGGCCATGACCGGACGGCGGCGCGCATGCGCGATGATGGCCTTGGCGATCGCATCAAGAACGCCCGTTCGCACCAGCGCGCCGGAAACGACGAACATTGCTCCGATGGTGATCGGGGCCGAATTGGCGAAGACATCCATCACCTTGTCCTGCGGCGTCAGTCCAAAGATGATGAACAGCGCCGCCGCTCCGGCGGCAGTGACTTCTGGGGGATATGCCTCGATCGCGAAGGCGATGAACAGAAGCGCCAGGATAGCGAGCGCCAGATAGGGTTCATTCGCCCCAATGAGGTCGATCATGGTCCGAGACGCTCCTGCTGTGGCGATGGGTTGACGCCTGATGGAAGCAGGGCGCTGAGCATAGCACAATGGTCTGCGTCCGTCTTGAAAGGTCACGGCCGCGTGAAGCGTGAAAGGCCGACACAGGCCGAGACGAAGCAATCTTGGATCAACGCGGAAGGCGGCGGCGGCAGCACAGGTGTCAGGTTGCGCGACGCTTCAGCCGAAATTGCCGCCCCAGGCTTGGGGATGTCTTGTCGCAAAATGGCAATCAAAGTGTAAAATGATGCTTACGCGGAAACGGTAGCCAAACCGGGTGGAGCAACCCATGAACAAGCACACCGCCTCTGACCCGCTCAAATCCCCGACCCGGAATGCTGGCGGGTCCAGACCTGTGCGGCCGCGAGTTTCGATTGTCGTGCCGCTGCGGGACGAGGCGGAAAACATCGTTCCACTTGTCGAGGAGATACGGCAGGTCCTCGAGCCGCTTTGCCCCTATGAGATCCTGCTTGTCGACGATGCATCGAAGGATGGCACGCGGGAGGTCTGCATTTCCCTCGTCACAGCCTTTCCGGGGATGCGCCTGATCTGTCACGACGACCCGGCAGGGCAATCGGCCGCGATCCATTCCGGGGTGCGGGCGGCGCGCGCGAACCTTGTCGCGACGCTCGACGGGGATGGCCAGAACCCGCCGGCCCATCTCGCCAGCCTGCTCGCGCCCTTCCTTGCACCGGCGAGCGACCCGGCATTGGGGCTCGTGGCCGGGCAGAGGGTCGGTCGCAAGGACAGTCTTTCCAAACGTCTGGCCTCTCGTTTCGCGAACGTGTTGCGGATGACGGTGCTGCGCGACGGAACGCGCGACACCGGATGCGGGCTCAAGGCTTTCAGACAGGATGCCTATCTGGCCTTGCCCTATTTCGATCACCAGCACCGCTATCTTCCGGCACTTTTTGCGCGCGACGGCTGGCGCATCGAACTGGTCGACGTGACGCATGCGGCCCGTCGCCACGGGCGATCGAAATACGGAAATCTCAGGCGGGCTTTTGTCGGTATCTGGGATCTGCTGGGCGTGGCCTGGCTGATCCGGCGGCGCAAGCGAACGATCCCGCGCGAAATTGTCGTCAACGATCATGCCTTGGGCGGCTCGGGACAATCCGGTCGAGCGCAATAGAAGGGGAGGCCAAAATGCGGGAAATCGTCTGGTCCGCACTTCATGTCGAAAGTTGGACCGAGTTCATCTGGGTCCTTGTCGGGCTGGCGGGGCAGTTGCTTTTCACCGCGAGGTTTCTCGTCCAGTGGATCGTTTCCGAGCGGCAGAAGCGTTCGGTCATTCCTGTCGCCTTCTGGTACTTCTCGCTTGGCGGCGGGGCCGTGCTGTTCAGCTATGCGCTCTGGCGCCGGGACCCCGTCTTCATTCTGGGCCAATCGATGGGCCTGGTGATCTATATCCGCAATCTCTGGCTCATTCATGCAGAACGCAACGGACGTGCCTATCAGGGCTGACGCGCAGGGTGCCGCCTTGGCCGAGGAACGGGGCCTACGGGTCACATTCACGCTGATCTGTGCCCTGACGCTTTACCGAATGGCGCTTGGCTATCTCGACCTGACCGAGCTTTCTACCGATGAAGCGCAATATTGGGCCTGGGGGCAGGAATCGTCCTTTGGGGCCTATTCAAAGCCCCCGCTGATCGGATGGATCATCCGGGCCTCGACCGAACTTTTCGGCCATTCGGTCTGGGCCGTCCGTCTGCCCGCCGCGATCATTCACGCGGCAACCGCCTTGGCGATCCTGTCACTGGCGCGCAGGATTGTCGATCAGCGCATTGCGGCGATGGCCGCGCTTGCCTATCTGACCGCGCCGGCCGTGGCGCTGGGATCGGCGCTGATGACGACGGATACACCGCTTCTGCTCGCCTCGGCGCTTGCGCTGATCGCACAGCATGAGCTGGGGCGCGCGCGTCTGGATCGCCGCCCCGGTTTCTGGCTGGCCGTGGGGTTGGGCGCCGCCGTCGGCATCGGGCTTCTTGCGAAATACGCGATGGCCTATGCCATCGTCGGCATGATCGGCGCCGCCGTGGTTTCGTCGAATTGGCGCATTCGTGGCCGCGATCTGCTGACGGCCGTGACGGTGACCATCATTGTCCTTTTGCCGCATCTGGGCTGGTTGGCATCGCATGGCTTCGTCACGTTCCACCATCTTGCCCGCTCATCCGGCATCGAGGGCGGTCATCCGTCCTACGGCGTAGCCGCGAAGTTCATTCTTGACCAGCTGATGGTCATCGGTCCGGTCCTGTTTCCCGCCTGTCTTCTGGCGATGTCCCGTGCGACGCGGGGCAGCGATACCATTGCCCTGACCATGCTTGCCGCCGCGTCCCTCCTTATCGTCCTGTGCCAGGCGCTTGCCGGAAAGGCGCTGGCGAATTGGGCGGTGCTTTACATTGTGCCCGGATCGATCCTTGCCGCAGGCCTGCTCGCTGACAGGCCAAGGCTCTGGCTGGTATCCCTGACCTTCGGGCTGGCGATTTCTCTGGCCCTGCCCCTGGCGAAGGTCGCTGCCACCGGGCTGCGCCTGCTGGATGGCAGATTGGCGATGGCGCGCTATCTGGGGCACGAGCCACTTGCGGACTGGGTCCTGAACGGGGCGGACCGGGTGGGCGCACGCATCCTTGTCGCGGCCGATCGCGACATCCTGGCTGATCTGACATGGTTCGGCACGCCCAGGGGCTATGAGGTGCGGGCGGTGCCCCCGAAATTCGCGCCGGCGAACCATTGGCAGCTGTCCCATCCGTTCGAGGCGCAGGAACTTCGGAGAGGCGAGAAAGCGCTGCTCGTTCTTCGCGAAGAGCGTCTGCATGGTTGTCGCGATGCCGCGATCCTTGACCGGATGCATCTCGACGCGGGATTTGGCCAAGGCAGCACGGTTGTTCTGATCCCGTTGGCAGGTTGGGGATGTCTGGCGGCGGAAGAGGGCGGGTCATGACCGATCTCGTCTATCATCGCCTGCTGGCCGCCTATCTTCTTTCGGTTCTCACCGCGCTGCTGGTCTTTGCCTATCATCCCGGGCTTGATCTGGCAGTCTCGAGACTGCTGATCGACGCGGCACAGCACGTCGCGATCGCTCCAAGAGTGCTGAAGCATCTCAACGATGGCCTGCGTCTGGGGATGGAGCTGTTCGCCTTTGCCGCCCTTGTCGCCACGCTTCTTGCCTGGCGCCGGCCCGGCCTGAAGGGTGCGGCATTGCGGTGCTGGGGGTTCATTGCGCTTAACCTGCTGCTCGCCCCGGGGCTCGTCGTCAACCTGATATTGAAAAGCAATCTTGGGCGGGCGCGGCCCGTCGATGTGATCGAGTTCGGCGGCGGCGCGCATTTTACCCCCGCCTGGGTGATCTCCGATCAATGCGTGCGGAACTGTTCGTTCACCTCGGGCGATGTCGGTCTGGTCGCAAGCGTTTCCATCTGCGTCGTCGTTCTGCTTTGGCAACGGCTATCAAAACTGGGACGAGGCTGGGCCGTGGTCGCAGCCTGCCTGTCGGTCGTGGTGATATCCATGCTGAGGCTGGCTTTGGGGCGGCACTTTCTCAGCGATGTCATCTTCTCGACCCTGATTTCCGGCGGGGTCGCACTCGTCCTCTATCCGGTGCTGTTGCTGGGCGATAGGCGGCCCGGTGTCGAGGGAACGAAATGGTCCTTGGCTCGGATGCGTCCAGCAACCTGAGCGGCCTTTGAGGCGCATGCCTGCCGCATTCGGCTCAGATCAATCAGGACAGTTCTGTTTCCGGTCTCTTGTTCCTGTCGGTTTCGAATTGCTCGTTTCAAGATTGGAATTATTATATTTCCAGACGAAATAATTCGATGTGCGAAATGCCTGCCAGAACTCAAGATGACGGTCTTGTTCACATGCTGATGGCGCTTAACCGCCAGATGGTCAGCCAACTGTCCGGTGACGGGCTGCCAGTTGATCAATGGCGCGTCCTGTCGCTGCTGCGGGGCAATCCTGACGGCCTGACGATGGGCGGCATATGCGAGGGCATGGGAATGCCTGCCCCCAGCGTGACGAAGCTTATCGACAGGATGGTGGCCGAAGCGCTTGTCTACCGCATCCCCAATCCCAGGGATCGCCGTGTCGTTGTCATCCTCGCCTCGGATAAGGGCAAGGCGCTGCTCGAAGAAACGAACGGGCGGATGGGCCGCTACGAGGATCAGCTTAGCGCCGAGTTCGAGGCGAAGGACGTCGCCAAGCTGCAAGAGATGCTGAGCCATCTTCTGGCCAGCAAGTCCTCCTGACGAATATCTGCAAACCGACGCCGCCTTCCGGCTCGACGTGATCCGCCAGCGCCGCAGTCATGCAGCGCGACCCGGATTGGCTGGACAGCCGGTCGCTGCTCGGGCATCAGCGGGGCGTTCGTGATATCTGCAAAGGTCAGGGGTGGCATGATCGTTTTCGAAGACGGGCCCGGAGGGCATGCGGCGCTGTTTCGCAATGCCTCGCGTCAGGTGACCGCCTGGACGCCGGAGGAAGTTCTGCCCGCGCTGCAAACGGTCGAGGCGGAACGCCAGCGCGGGGCCTGGGTTGCCGGCTGGATCGGTTACGAAGCCGGGATGGCCCTGGAAGCTCGGTTGAAACCGCTCTTGCGCCTGTCGCAAGATGAACCGCTGTTGGTCTTCGGCATCCACGATGGGCCGGAATCCCCCGACGAGTTCCTGCGCGCCGCGCAAGGAGAGGCCGAGGGGGTGCGGCTATCGCCATTCGCCCCGCTGCTGGACGAGGCGGGCTACGGCAAGAGTTTCCGGCGGCTCGCAGACTATATCGGCCAGGGCGACTGTTATCAGGTGAACCTGACCTTTCCGCTTGGGGCGCGATTGACGGCTGGCACCGGTGCGGGGCTCTATGCGGCGCTGAGGCAAAGGCAGCCGGTCGGACACGGCGCCTTTGCAGATCTCGGTGTCGGGCCGGTCATCATTTCGCGTTCGCCCGAACTGTTCTTCCAGCTTGACGCGGAAGGGGTGATCGAAACCCGTCCGATGAAGGGCACGGCGCCCCGCGATCCCGATCCCGAACGCGACCAGGCGGTCGCCAGGGAACTGCGCGAAAGCGAAAAGAACCGCGCCGAAAACCTGATGATCGTCGATCTTCTGCGCAACGACATTTCCCGCATTTCCGAAGTCGGATCGGTCCGCGTGCCCGAACTGTTTCGCGTCGATACCTTGCAGACCGTGCACCAGATGATCTCGCGCGTGGTCGGTCGGCTGGATGGCCCCGCGCGGCTCGATCGGCTGATGCAGGCGCTGTTTCCCTGCGGATCGGTGACCGGTGCGCCAAAAATCCGTGCCATGCAGATCATCGCCGAGCTCGAGCCCTTTGCACGCGGCATCTATTGCGGGTCAATGGGATGGATGGCGCCCGATGGCAGCGCCTCGTTCAATGTCGCGATCCGGACCTTGCGGCTGTTTCCCGAAGGTCGGGTGCTGATGAATGTGGGCGGCGGAGTTGTGCAGGATTCCACCGCCGCCGGAGAATGGGAGGAGGCGCTATGGAAGGCGCGCTTCGCGGATCTGAGCCGGGGCTGAAGCTGATCGAAACGCTGCTGTGGGACGCCGAGAGCTTGGTTCGGTTACCCCGCCATCTTGCACGGCTTTCGCGTTCGGCTCGGGCGCTGGGCTGGCATTGCGAACTGGCGGCGGCCGAAGCCGCGCTTGACAATGCCGTGCCGCAGGGCCCGGCGCGGATGCGGCTGACACTGGACGCCAAGGGTGAAATCGGGGTGACGGCGGGGGTGTTGGCGCCGGTGCGGCCGGTCTGGCGGCTTGCCCTGGCCAGAGTACGGCTTGAATCGTCCGATCCCTGGCTATCGGTAAAGTCCAGCCGCAGGCACCTTTATGATCGGAGCCGCGACGAATTGCCCGCGACGATCGAGGAACTCATCTTTTTGAATGAGCGCGACGAGGTCTGCGAAGGGACGATCACGAATATCTTCTACGATCTGGGAGAGGGGCTGCGCACACCACCGCTGCGCTCGGGCCTTTTGCCCGGCGTGCTGCGCGAGGAATTGCTCGCAACGGGTGGCTGCATCGAGCGCCCATTTGCAGCGGCAGAACTGGCAAGCGCCCGGCTTTGGGTCGGGAATTCGCTGCGAGGACTGATCCCGGCCGAAATGGCGGACTAAGCGCTGGGGCTTCCGGACCCCGCCTGGCTCAGAAGTCGAGCCCGAGGTCCAGCGTTCCCGCCGAATGGGTGAGCGCACCGACAGAAATGTAATCGACGCCCGTCGCGGCCACCTCGGCGATGCGGGCAAGGCGCATGTTGCCCGATGCTTCGAGCTTGAGCCGATCCGCGTTCAGCGCGACCGCCTCGCGCAGGGTGGGGCTGTCCATGTTGTCAAGCAGGACGACATCCGCGCCACCCTCGTCAAGGACATCGGCAAGCTGGTCCAGCCTGTCCACCTCGATTTCCACCCGGACCATATGCGAGGCCCGCGCCTTCACCGCCTGAAGCACCGAACGGATGCCGCCCGCGGCCGCGATATGGTTGTCCTTGATCAGGATCGCGTCCGAAAGCGAGAAGCGGTGATTGAAGCCGCCGCCATGCAGCACGGCCTGTTTCTCGACGATGCGCAGCCCGGGCGTGGTCTTGCGAGTGCAGGTGATCCGGGCCTTGGTGCCCCGCGTTTCGGCGACAAAGGCAGCGGTCTGGGTCGCGATCCCGCAAAGGCGCCCGGCGAAGTTCAACGCCACGCGCTCGGCCGTCAGGATCGAGGCTGCCTCACCCCTGATTTCGGCCATGACCTCGCCCTTGTCGAAAGCGCCGCCATCCGGGACATGCAAGTGAAATTCCAGCGACGGATCGACCAGGCGAAAGGCGATCTCTGCAAGCTGCATCCCCGACGCGATGCCGGCTTCGCGCGCAACGATCCTCGCTGCGTAGCGGGTGCCTGCAGGGATCACCGTCCGGGTCGTCAAGTCGCCATATGTTCCCAAGTCCTCGGCCAGCGCGCCGCGCACCAGGGGTTCGAGGATCAGATCGGGAAAGGAGGGCTGCGCGTTCATGCGGGTTCCTTCAGGCTGGGACGCAAGGCCATGGCCTCGACAAGGGTCATGCGGGTGCGCCGGCCAACGGCGCCCTGGGTTTCGCGGAAGTCGCTGCGGAAATGGGCGCCCCGGCTTTCACGACGGGCAAGGGCTGCGGTGGCGATCAGCCTTGCAGTTGCTGTCATGTTGCGCAGCACCTCGCAGTCCGGCTGGCCTGCCTCCACTGCCTCGATCTCGTGCAGGCATTGGGTCAGGCCGACAGCATCACGGACAACGCCAGCCCCGGCGGTCATCGCGCGGCGCAGGCGCGCGACCAGGGCAGGATCTGGCAGCGGGCGAGGAGAAAGGTCGGGCAGAACGACCGCGCCCGTGCTTGCCACCGGAACGGTCGCGGCGATCGATTCCGCACAGCGCCCCGCGAAGACCAGCGCTTCCAGCAACCCGTTCGATGCCAGCCGGTTCGCCCCGTGCAGCCCGGTCGATGCGGCCTCGCCGCAGGCCCAGAGGCCCGGCAGGCTGGTGCGGCCATTCCTGTCCGTCTCGACGCCACCCATATGGTAATGCGCGGCGGCGGCGACGGGGATCAGTTCGCTGGTCGGGTCGATCCCGGCGCGGGTGCAGGCCCCGGCGACGGCCGGGAAATCTGTCAGGACACGTGCACCAAGGCACCCACGGGTGTCGAGCGCGGGGCGCTGACCGGCCTGGCTTTGCAGATAGACGGCGCGGGCCACGATGTCGCGCGGCGCGAGTTCCGCATCGGGGTGCACGGCCAGCATGAAGCGCTCGCCCGCGTTGTTGACAAGATGGGCGCCTTCGCCTCGCAGGGCTTCGGTCGCGAGGGGGGCGGGGTCTTCGCCCACATCCATGGCGGTCGGGTGGAACTGGACGAATTCCGGGTCTGCAATCACGGCGCCCGCCCGAGCTGCCATGCCGATGGCCTGGCCCGCGATGCGCGGAGGATTGGTCGTCACCGCGTAAAGCCCGCCGGACCCCCCGGCTGCCAGAAGGATGGCGGGCGCGCGCAGAAGGGTTTCGGCCGATCCGCTTTCCCGCATCAGCCGGACGCCGGAAACGCGGCCGTCCGCAATCTCAAGCCCCGTGGCCAGGAACCCTTCGAGCACCTGCACCGAGGGCGTCGCGCGCACGGCCGCGACAAGCGCGCGGGTGATCTCGGCGCCGGCCTGATCGCCGCGGACCCGAACCACGCGGGCCGCGCGATGCGCTGCCTCGCGCGAAAGAACGTAGCCGCCTTCCATCGTCCGGTCGAAGGGGGTGCCGATCTCGGTCAGATCCAGGATCTGCGCGCGGGCCGCGCGCGTGACCAGATGGGCGATTTCCGGATCGACGAGTCCCGCCCCTGCGTTAAGCGTATCCTCGGCATGGGCCTCGGGACTGTCGGCGGGGTCCATTGCCGCAGCGACGCCGCCCTGTGCCCAGGCAGAGCTTGCCCCCTGGCCGAGGGGATCGGGCGAGATCAGCAGTACGGGACGGGGCGCAAGCCGCAGCGCGGCGGTCAGGGCTGCGAGCCCCGCACCCAGAATGACGATCCGACCCGTCGCGATCCCGTTCATCCCTGAAGCTGCCGCGACAAGTCGATCATGCGCTGGACTGCCTGGCGGGCGGGTTCGGCAATGGCCGGGTCCACCTCGACGACGCCGGTCATCGAATGCAAAGACCAGAGCACCTTTTCGAGCGTGATCTTCTGCATGTAGGGGCACATGTTGCACGGACCCAGGAATTCGACTTCGGGGTTCGCATCCGAAATGTTCGCTGCCATCGAGCATTCGGTGACCAGCATGACCTGATCGGGTTGCTCTCGCGTGACCCAGTCCTGGATATTCGCGGTGGAGCCCGCGTAATCGGCCTCGGCCACGACCTCGGGCGGACATTCGGGATGCGCGATGATCTTCAGGCCCGGATTCCAGTCGCGGAAATCGCGCAGGTCCTTGGCCGTGAACTGTTCGTGCACGATGCAGGCCCCGTCCCACCAGACGATGCGCTTGTGGGGGACCTTGTTCGCCACGTTCTGGGCGAGCCACTTGTCCGGCGTCATGATGACCGTATCGGCATCAAGGGCGGCGACAATCTGCGCGGCATTGGCCGAGGTGCAGCAGATATCCGAGGCGGCCTTCACTTCGGCAGTGGTGTTCACATAGCTTACGACCGGGGCACCGGGATAGCGCGCCCGCATCTCGGCGATGCCGTCCGCGGTGATGCTTTCGGCCAACGAGCATCCCGCATCCATGTCGGGCATGAGCACGGTCTTCTGCGGGTTCAGGATCTTCGAGGTTTCGGCCATGAAATGCACGCCGCATTGCACGATGATGTCGGCCTCGACTTCGGTCGCCTTGATCGCGAGATGCAGGCTGTCTCCCACAACGTCCGAAATGCCGTGATAGATCTGCGGCGTCATGTAGTTATGCGCGAGGACCACGGCGTTGCGCTGTTTTTTCAACGCGTTGATCGCGCGGACATAGGGCGCATGGATAGCCCAGTCGACCAGTGGCATGACGCGCCCCATGCGGGCATGGATGTCCGACATTTCCTCGGCCAGTTCCAGCGAGGGTTCGAGGTCGTAATGCGCGCGCAATTCGCCGCGAATATCGGTCAGATCCAGCATGGCTATACTCCCCCGGCCAAGATCAGATCAAAGCCGCTCCGTTTGTGACATGGCGGTTAGATGGATGTGGCCTCATAAAGCCGCGACAGGTGCAGCGCAACATAATTGCCGCCGTCGAAAGGCAATCGTCGTATTCATTGCGGGAAATGCATTCTGGGGTCGACCGGTGGTGGACCGAGAAGTGATGGCGTCAACGAATGGCTTCACGAAGGCCGCCCGGCCATCTGGCGTCCCAGGGCGTCGCATGTTTCATTGCGCGCAGGGACGACGATCCGTCGACCCCGGCAGGAGACGTTCTATGGCCCGCGGCACACCAGCCACACAGGTTCTGACCAAGGCGGGCATCTCGTTCGGCCTTGTTGAATATGACTATGATCCGGGAGGCGAACGCGTCGGATTGCAGGCGGCGGAAGCGATGCAGATGGACCCGGCCCGCGTTTTCAAGACGCTGATGATCGAAGTCGATGGCAAGGCGTGCTGCGCGGTTCTTCCCTCGGATGCCGAGGTCGACATGAAGGCCATGGCAGCCCTGTGTGAGGGCAAGTCGGCCCGGATGATCAGGCCCGAGACGGCCGAGCGGATGACCGGCTACAAGGTCGGCGGGATCAGTCCGCTGGGACAACGCAAGCCGGTTCCTTGCATCCTTGAAGACGCGGCGCGCCTTCACGACACGATCTTCGTCAATGGCGGGCGCAGGGGCCTGCAGATCGAAATCGCCCCTCGGGATCTGGTCAACGTGCTGGGATGCAGGTTCGCGCGTTTCGCGCGCTAGGCCCGAGCTGCCGCCGTTCGTGGGATCGGCGGAGAGGCCGGGATCGGCCCCACCGCCAATACGGTTCAATGCGCGATCATGACATGGCGGACGACCGAATAGTCTTCGAGCGCATAGGCGGACATGTCCTTGCCATAGCCCGAATGCTTCATCCCGCCATGTGGCATCTCGTTCGTCAGCATGAAATGCGTGTTGACCCAGGTGCAGCCATATTGCAGCCGCGTGGAGAGCTCGATCCCCTTGGAAAGGTTCTGGGTCCAGACCGATGAGGCAAGGCCATAGCTGGAATCATTGGCCCATTTCACGGCCGTATCGACCTCGTCGAAGCGGGTCACCGAGACCACCGGTCCGAAGACCTCGCGCTGGACGATCTCATCACCCTGCTGCGCCTCCGCGATGACAGTCGGCTGGTAGAAGAAACCGGGACCATCATGGATCTCACCTCCGGTGGTGATCTCGATGTGGTTGGAATCGCGGGCGCGGGTGACGAAGCTCGCGACCCTGTCACGCTGGCGGGGGGAAATGAGGGGACCCATTTCGTTCAGGCTGTCATCGGCATTGGCATAGCCGATCGTCGATACCGCGCCCGTCAGATCCGCGACGAAGCGGTCATAGACCGAGGAATGGGCATAGATCCGGCAGGCAGCCGTGCAATCCTGTCCTGCATTGTAATAGCCAAAGGCCCGCAACCCGGCGACGGTCGCCTCAAGATCTGCATCCTCCAGCACGATGACAGGAGCCTTGCCGCCCAGTTCCAGATGCGTACGCTTGATGGTCTTCGATGCAGCTTCCATGATCTTGCGGCCGGTCGCGATATCCCCGGTGATCGAGATCATGGCAATTGCCGGGTGGTCGATCAGCGCGGCGCCGACCGTATCCCCGCGTCCCAGAACGACGTTGACGACGCCTTCCGGAAGCACCTCGGCGAAGATCTCGGCCATCTTCAGCGCCGTCAGTGGCGTCTGTTCCGAAGGCTTGAAGACGACCGTATTTCCGGCGGCGATCGCGGGGGCGATTTTCCACGCCATCATCATCAGCGGATAATTCCAGGGCGCGATCGAGGCCACCACGCCCACCGGATCGCGGCGGATCATCGAGGTGTGGCCGGCAAGGTATTCGCCCGCCAAAGGACCGCTCATGTTCCGGACTGCGCCGGCGAAGAAACGGTAACAGTCGATGATCGCAGGCAGTTCGTCATTCAGCGCGAGATGGCCGGGCTTGCCGCAGTTCAGCGCCTCGAGCGAGGCGAAATCCTGGGCGCGGGCCTCGATCCGCTCCGCGATCTTCAGAAGATAGCCAGACCGCTGGGCAGGGGTCGTCCGGGACCAGGTGGCAAAGGCGCGTTCGGCGGCCGCTACGGCGGTCTCGACCTGAGCGATCGACGCCTCGGGCAGGGTCAGGATGATCTCGCCGGTGCGCGGGTTAAGGATCTGCTCTTCGGTTTCGGTACCCGCGACAAGGGCATCCCCGATCAGCATCTTGGTTTGCATTTCTTCTTCTCCCAGTAGGATCTTATTTCTCGGCGCCATCCGTGTGCTGGCCCTCTCTGGTCAGCCAATAGGCGGCCAGGATCGGAAGCACGGTGACCAGAACGACGGCCATGGCGACAACATTGGTGACGGGGCGCTGGCGCGGGCGGATCAGTTCTTCCAGCATCCAGATCGGCAGGGTGGACTGGTTTCCTGCCGTGAACGTGGTGACGATGACCTCATCGAAGCTGAGCGCGAAGGCCAGCATGCCGCCCGCCAGCAACGCGGTTCCGATATTCGGCAGGATCACCAGCCGGAAGGTCTGCAGCCCGTCGGCGCCAAGGTCCATCGCGGCGTCGATGAGCGCCCCCGATGTGCGGCGGAATCTTGCGACGGCGTTGTTGTAGACCACGACGATGCAGAAGGTCGCGTGGCCCAGCACGATGGTCCAGGTACTGAACGGGATGTCGAGCAGCGAAAAGGCCGAGCGCAGCGATATGCCGGTTATGATGCCGGGCAGCGCAATGGGCAGGATCACCAGCAGCGAGATCGTTTCCCGCCCGAAGAAGCGCGAACGCGAAACGGCGGCGGCGGTCATCGTGCCCAGGATCAGCGCAATCGCCGTTGAGATGGCTGCGACCCGAAGCGAAAGAAACAGCGCTTGCCAGACATCGGGCCGGTTCAGCGTGACCCCGAACCATTTCAGCGTGAAGCCGGGCGGGGGCCATTGAAAGCTTTTCTCTTCGGTCGTGAAGGCATAGACGAAGATCAATGCGATCGGAGCAAGAAGAAAGATGAGCCCGCCGATTGCAGCCAGTTTCAGCCCCAGTGGGGCACGGGTTTCAGAGTGCATCGAACGCCCCCATTCTTCTCGCGCCCCACAGGTAGAACCCCATGATGACGATCGGGACCACGGTGAAGGCTGCGGCCAGGGGAATGTTTCCGGCCGTCCCCTGCTGAACATAGACCGCCTGGCCGATGAATAGCCTGCCCGAGCCGATGATTTGGGGGACGATGTAGTCGCCCAGCGTCAGCGAAAAGGTGAAGATCGAGCCTGCGATGATGCCCGGAAGCGCCAGCGGGAAAAGCACCATGCGGAAGCTCTGACCAGGGGTTGCACCCAGATCGGACGCCGCTTCGAGCATCGCGCCAGGCACGCGTTCAAGCGCCGCCTGCACCGGGATGATCATGTAGGGAAGCCAGATGTAGACGAAGACGATGAATGTCCCGAGATAGCTCACGGAAAGCGAGTTGCCGCCGATCAGCGGCAGGCCGAGAACAGCGTCCAGCAGCCAGCCCAGGTGCAATTTCTCGAAGAGCCAGGTCAGGATGCCTTCCTTGGCAAGCACCAGCTTCCATGCATAGACCTTGACGAGATAGCTCGACCACAGGGGCAGCATGACCCCGATATAGAAAAGCGCCTTCCATTTCCCGCGCGCGTAGCGGGCGGCGAAATAGGCGATCGGAAAGGCGATTGCGGCCGCGGCCAATGTCACGGCAGCAGCCATGACGACCGTACGAAGGATGATATCGAAATTCGCCTGTCGGAAGAGTTGGGCATAGGTGGCCAAGGTGAATTCCTTGACGACGACACCGGAAAACTCGTCGATTGAGAAAAAGCTCTGCATCAGTAGCGCGATCAGCGAGCCGATATAGACAATGCCCAGCCAGAGCGCGATGGGCAGCACCATGAGAAAGGTGAACATCGCCGGATGGCGGATCATCCAGTCGACCGACTGAGCCGCAATTCCCTTTCGGGACGGGAAGATGGCCGTGGCGGTCATGCCTCGGATCCCATCACATGGACGCGGTCCGCATCCCAGGCGATGCGAATGGTTTCGCCCGGCTGGGGCAGCGCTTCGGTCGCGGGCATCAGCGCCGTGATGGACTGGCTGCCCAGTTGCAACCCCAGCTTAATCACCCGGCCGTGGAACGCGCGCGAAATCACCGTAGCGTTGCGCCCATCCGGAGCGATGCGAATGTCTTCCGGGCGCAGGCTGGCCCAGCGGTTGCCGGGACCCGCACCGACGAAATCGGCCGGAACGACATTCGACGAACCGACGAAATCCGCGACGAAGCGACTGGCGGGGCGGCGGTAGATCTCCTCGGCGGTTCCGACCTGCTGAATGCGGCCCTCGGCGAAGACAGCGACGCGGTCGGCCATAGACAGCGCTTCTTCCTGGTCATGCGTGACGAAGACGAATGTCAGGCCAAGCGCTTGCTGAAGACGACGCAATTCTTCCTGCATCTGTTCGCGCAGCTTGAGATCCAGCGCGCCCAGCGGCTCGTCCAGCAGCAGCACCCGAGGTTTGTTGACAAGCGCTCGGGCAAGCGCCACGCGCTGGCGTTGTCCGCCCGAAAGCTCGCCCGCGCGGCGGTCGCCGAAACCGCCAAGCTCGACAAGGGCCAGGGCCTTTTCGGCTTCGGCATGGCGATCGGATTTCGAGATGCCCTTCACGCGCAGCCCGAACGCGACATTGTCACGCACGTTCATGTGCGGGAACAGCGCATAGCTTTGGAAGACGGTGTTCACATTGCGGCGATAGGGCGGGACACCGGCTGCCTCTTCGCCATAGATACTGATCTTGCCGCTGGTCGGCTGTTCAAATCCCGCGATGAGCCGCAGGCAGGTCGTCTTGCCCGATCCCGAGGGGCCAAGCATGGCAAAGAATTCGCCGTCGCGGATGTCCAGATCGACGCTGTCCACAGCTCGGATATGGCCGAAATGGCGCGACACGCCGCGAAAGCTCACAGCTTCAGTCATTTGAATTGTCCCGGAGAGAATGTTGCCCGGACCAGAGGCCCGGGCAGGAAGGGCTCAGCTGCCCATGACGGCGATGTAATCCGACACCCAACGGTGATAGGGGACGCAGCCGCCTGCCTCGCATTTCGAGGTGGGCGTGCGCCAGAACCAGATCTTGTCGAAATCTTCGTAACCGTTCTGGGCGCATCCTTCGGCGGTCTGCTGACCCGATCCATTGGTGCAGGCAGCGGGCACCGAAGGCACGGCGCCGAACCAGACCGAAAGGTCGGATTGCAGGTTCGAGCTGAGCGAGTGCTCCATCCAGAGATAGGCGCAGTTCGGATGCGCTGCCTCGGTATGCAGCATCAGGGTGTCGGCCCAACCGGTCGCGCCCTCGACCGGAATGGTGCTGCCGACAGGGGCACCGTCGGCCTTGAGCAGGTTGACCTGGAACGGCCAGGTGCCCGAGGCGACGACGCCTTCGTTCTTGAAGTCGTCGATCTGCACCATTGCATCGTGCCAGTATCGCGATACGAGCTGACGCTGAGCGGTCAGCAATTCCAGCGCGGCGGCATATTGGTCTTCGTTCAGCTCATAGGGGTTGGTGATGCCGAGTTCGGGCTTCTTGTGCATGAGATACAGTGCCGCATCGGCGATGTAGATCGGGCCGTCATAGGCCTGCACGCGGCCCTTGTTCGACTTGCCATCGGGCAGCGTCTGTTCGGTGAAGACGATGTCCCATGTGGTCGGTGCCTCCCTGAAGACCTCCGAGCTGAACATCAGCACGTTCGGCCCCCACATGAAGGGCGTGCCGTAATGCGTACCGTCTACCGTGTGCCAGGGCGCGTCCTTCAGACGTTCATCCACCTCCTTCCAACTCGGGATCAGATCGGTATTGATCGGCTGGACCTTTTCGCCCGCGATCAGCCGCAGCGAGGCGTCGCCCGAGGCAGTGACCAGATCGAAGCCACCCTGGTTCATCAGCGAAACCATCTCGTCCGACGTTCCCGCAGTCTTCACCTCGACCTTGCAGCTTGTGTTCTTCTCGAATTCGGACACCCAGTCGAAGGCGGGGTCGGTTTCGCCGCGCTCGATATAACCCGGCCAGGCCACGATCGACAGCGCGCCTTCCGGTTCGCCAAGTTGGGTCAGCATTTCGGCCGATACGGGCAATGCGCCAGCAGCAACCAACGCCAGCCCCGAAGCCAGCGTGCTCAACACGTTCTTCATGATGTTTTCCCTGTTGATCCGAGACCATCGAGCCTCTTGCGACCAGCTTGCGGGCGGACGAGCGAATTCGCAAATTCAATTATCAGAAGGGCGATATCGGATTTTCCGATATTGAGCCCTTATCGCTTCGATCGTTGCGCCTGTGCAGTGCGGATGAACTCGCGCACTGTGGCAGGAAGCGGGGCGCCCTTGCGCCAGACCACGCCAACTTGCACCACGGGCAATGATCCGGATACATCGCGCGAGACGATCGGGTCGCCTTCAAGCGACCAGCGACGATAGATCAGCGAAGGCAGAAGCGCGATCCCGGCACCCGTCGCCACCAGTGATCGAACCGCTTCGACCGAACGGGTGCGAAACGCGATCTTGGGTCTTGTGCCGAATGCTCCCAGCAGCCTCCGGGTGGGTTGCTCGGTTTCGTCCAGGCGCAACATGATGATGGATTCGTCCGCCAGATCCTCGATCGTGACCGAGGGTTGCGCCGCCAGAGGATGGCCATTCGGCAGCCAAAGCTGATAGGGCGATACCTCGAGGATCTCGGCCTGAAGCGCCAATTTGTCCCGCAGGTTCGAGGTGACCATGACGGCGACGTCCAGTTCACCGCCGATCAGGAGGTGCTCCAGATATTCGCCCGAATCCTCGAGCGCGGCGATTTCGACAGCGGGATTGGCGCGACGAAATCGGGCCAGCACGTCCGATATGACATAGCCGGCGACAAGCGAGGTCACCCCGATGCTGAGCCTGCCGGAAAGCTGCGTGGCCTCTTCGACCATCGATTGGCGCGCATCCGAAACGGTGCCGAGAATGGTCTGGGCATGGCGCAGGAATTGATGTCCGCGCGGCGTGATGTCGAGCCCGCGCGGGTGACGGTCAAAAAGCTGGACGCCCAGATCTGCCTCGAGGTCGCGAATGGCCTCGGTCACCGACGATTGCGATATCGCCAGAACCTGGGCGGCACCCGAAACCGAGCCGCTTTCTGCAGCCGCCACGAAATAGCAGAGCTGTCTGAATGTGAAGGCCATTCCCGTGCCCGATTGAATCCCTGGATGTCGCGGGACAACAAGCCAGACCCAGCGCGGCTTGGCCAGAGGAATTGCCGCTGCAGGGCAATGATCCCATCGGGGACGGAACGATGACCCCGGCGCGATTGCACGGCGGGGCCGATCATCCGTTCAGCCGACCTTCCAGATATCCTTCATATAGCCCCGGATGGTGCGGTCCGACGAGAAGAAACCAGAAGAGGCGATGTTCAGCGTCGACATGCGGTCCCAGTCGCGACTGTCCTTATAGGCGGCATCTACCCTACGCTGGCATGCAAAATAATCGTCGAAATCCGAGGCCACAAGGAACGGGTCGTCGTTCCATGTCCGATCGAGCAAGGCATAATAATGCTCGGGCCGTCCGAAACGTCCTTCCGCGATCAATTGCAGGGCAACCTGCATATCCTCGCTTTTCTCGATCGCCAGCCGGGCATGGCCCGGACGAGCCTTTTCCTGCGCGGCTTCCTCGGCCGTCAGCCCGAAAAGGAAGAAGTTCTCAGGCCCAACCAGATCGCGGATCTCGACATTGGCGCCATCGAGCGTGCCGATCGTCAGCGCGCCGTTCATGGTGAACTTCATGTTGCCAGTGCCCGAAGCCTCCTTGCCGGCCGTAGAGATCTGCTCGGACAGATCCGCCGCCGGGATCAGCTTCTCGGCCATCGAGACGTTGTAATTCGGCGGATAGGCGATCTTGAGATATTTCGATGTGACCGGATCGTCATTGATGGTTCGGGCGACATCGTTGATCAGGTGAATGACTGTCTTCGCGATCCAGTAGCCTGGCGCGGCCTTCCCGCCAAAGATCTTCAGCCGCGGAACCCAGTCGCCATTCGGGCTGGCATGAATGCGGTGCCATAGCGCGATGGTTTCCAGAATGTTGAGAAGCTGGCGCTTGTATTCGTGCATGCGCTTGACCTGCACGTCGAACAGCGCGTCCGGGTCGGCCTTGACCCCGAGGTCGGCCAGCAGCCCGTTCGAGAGCGACTCCTTGTTCTGGCGCTTGGCATCGCGCAGTGCCTCGAGAAAGGCCGCATCGGCAGCATGTGCCTTCAGCCCATCGAGCTGGTCCAGATCACCGGTCCAACCTGTGCCGATCGTCTGGTCCAACAGGCGTGCCAGCGGCGGATTGGCAAGCCGCAGCCAGCGTCGGGGCGTCACGCCATTCGTTTCGTTCACGATGCGATCGGGATGAAGCTTGTGAAGGTCGGCAAAGACCGTGCTTCGCACCAGATCCGTATGGAGGGCGGAAACACCGTTCACCTTTCCCGCCATGATGAAGGCAAGCTCACCCATGCGAACTTCGTCATGCTGGACGATCGCGACATGTGCCGGGCGATGGGTCGAGGCGCGGTGGTCGTCGTCGATCATCTGGATGATCTGCAGATGACGCGGCAGAACCTGCCCCATGAGCCAGGTGGACCAGCGCTCCAGCGCCTCGGGCAGAAGCGTGTGGTTGGTGTAGTTCAGCGTGCGGCGCGAAAGATCGAGCGCCTCGGGGAAGCTCAGCCCGTGCTCGTCCATCAACAGGCGGATCAGTTCGGGTCCGGCAATGGCGGGGTGGGTGTCATTGAGCTGGATCGCGACCTTGTCGGGCAGGTGGGCAAGGTTCTCACCATGTTCCGCCACGAAGCGGCGGATGATGTCCTGAAGCGCCGCCGAGGTCAGGAAATATTCCTGCTTCAGCCGCAATTCCTTGCCCTGATCCGTCGTATCGTCGGGGTAGAGAACGCGGGACAGGGTGCGTGCCAGGGCCTCGGGCTCGGCTGCCGCCGCATAATCGCCCGCGTTGAAGCGATGCAGGTCGAAGAGGTTCGTCGGCTGCGCCCCCCATAGCCGCAAGGTATTCGCCCAGTTGCCCTGCCAGCCGATGACCGGAGTATCATAAGCCCGCGCAATGACGCTTTCGCCCGGCAGCCAGGTGCTTTGGCCATCGACGGTTTCGACATGGCCCTTGAAGCCGATCGTGTAGCTGTAATCGATCCGGACGAATTCCCAGGGGTGAGGCTGGTTCAGCCAATCCTCGGGTGCCTCGACCTGCTGGCCGCCTTCGAAGCGCTGGCGGAACAGCCCATGTTCATAGCGGATGCCATAACCGAAGGCCGGGACCCCAAGGCTGGAAAGCGACTCCATGAAACAGGCGGCAAGCCGGCCTAGGCCGCCATTTCCCAGCGCGGCGTCGGGTTCGTCGTCAAGGATCTCATGCTCGTCCAGGCCAAGGGTGGAAAGGGCTTCCTCCATTTGCGGCTCAAGTTCGAGATTGATGATCGCGTCTTCGAGAATGCGCCCGATCAGGAATTCCATCGACAGGTAGTAGACCCGCTTGAGCTTCTGGTCGCGCGAGGCGCGATGCCCCGCCATCCAGGGCGTCACGATCAGGTCGCGGATCGTGTAGCTGACGGCCAGCCGCCAGTCGAAGACTGTCGCGAATTCCGGCCCGCGACCCTGGGTGTGGGTCAGGTGATAAAGGATCTGGTCAGCAAGGCTTTTCGCAGAGGGAAGCTCGGTCAAGTCTGGCCTCATGGCTGATGAACTGAGACACGGGAAAGCTTTGATATGCGGGCAGTTTCCGCGACCTGACAAGGTCCGGGACAGCCTGACGATTCTTGGTGCCAGCTTTCGGCGGTTTTGCATATCTCGCTGGCAGGCATGCAGGACGAAGGGCGCAGGATGGGTTTGGATCTGCCCAGAAAATGGAGCCTTTGCCTGAACGACGGGCCGCTACTCACGCGTTGGCCCCTTCGCCCGTCAGGACAAAGGCCACGACACTGTCTGCGGCAATCGCCTCGGACTCGCCCGCCGGTTCATCGACCGACCCGAAGCGGCTGCTGTCGAGCTTCCGGCGCCAGATGCCGCGCCTTGCTGTATCCGGCAGGCGCACATCAATATCTGGCCCCGCGTTCAGGACAAGAAAGACCGCGCCTGTCAGCGCGGCATAATCGGGCGTGCCGGAGGCCATGCGCATTTCCGCGGCCAGCAGGCGCAGGCCGGGTTCCGACCAGTCCTCGACCTGCATCGGCCCGCCATCCGCCCGGCGCCAGAACAGGTCGGTGATGCCGTCCTGTTCGCGCGGCTGGCTGTGCAGGAAACGCTTTTGCCGCAGGATCGGATGAGCCTTGCGAAAGGCGATGACGCGACGGCAGAAACCCAGAAAGCTGGGGTCCTCGTCCGACCAGTCCACCCAGCCGATTTCATTGTCCTGGCAATAGGCGTTGTTGTTCCCCTGCTGCGAGTTCCCCAGCTCGTCCCCACCAAGGATCATGGGCGTGCCCTGGGACAAAAGCAGCGTCGCCATAAGATTGCGTCGGCGCCGCGCCCGCTTTTGCAGGATCTTCTCATCCTCGGTCGGGCCTTCGACCCCGCAATTGTCGGCAAGATTGTGGTCGTGGCCGTCGCGATTGTCCTCACCATTGGCCTCGTTGTGCTTCTGACTGTAGCTGACCGTGTCCATCAGCGTGAAGCCGTCATGGGCCGAGATGAAATTTACCGAAGATGTCGCCGCCCTGCCATCATGGTCGAACCGCGCGGCTGAACCCGCGACCCGCTTGGCGAGCTTGCCCGTCATTTGCGCATCGCCGCGCCAGAACGCACGGACCTGATCCCGAAAGCGGTCGTTCCATTCCGCGAACGGCGCGGGATAGGCGCCCAGTTGATAGCCGCCCTCGCCGATATCCCAGGGCTCTGCGATCAGCTTCACCCGGTTCAGGACCGGGTCCTGCTGGACTGCGCGAAAGAACGACCCGTCACGATCGAACCTGCCATGCGAACGGCCAAGGACCGAACAAAGGTCGAAGCGGAAGCCGTCGACATGCATCACCTCGACCCAGTAGCGCAGCGAATCCATCACCAGCCGCAGTGCGAAGGGCTTGTCGAGATCGAGGACGTTCCCAGTTCCCGCATCATTGACGTAAAAGCGCGGGTCCTCGGCCAGACGATAATAGGAGGCATTGTCGAGCCCGCGAAACGACAGGGTCGGCCCCAATTCGTTGCCTTCGGCTGTGTGGTTGAAGACAACATCAAGGATGACTTCGATCCCGGCCTGGTGAAAGCGTGACACCATCTGCTGGAATTCGGCGATGTCGCCGTCGCGCATGTAGCGTGGCTCTGGCGCGAAGAATCCATAGGACATGTAGCCCCAGTAGTTCCTGAGCCCCTTGGCAACCAGAAAGGCATCATCGGCAAAGGCGTGGACCGGCAGCAACTCGATGGCCGTGATGCCGAGATTGTTCAGGTGCTCGATGATCGGGTCCGAGGAAAGCGCAAGGAACGTGCCGCGATCGGCAATGTCGCGGCGCCCAGCCGTCAGGCCCTTCACATGCGCTTCGTAAATGATCGTCTCGGTCATGGGATGCCGCAAGGGGTCATCGGCGCCCCATGAATAGCTGGGGTCGATCACGACCGAACGGGGCATGTAGGGCGCGCTGTCGCGGGGATCGAAGCTCAGGTCAGCCTGGGGATCGCCGGCCTTGTAGCCGAAAAGCGCGTCATGCTGGATCGGGCCGCGCGTCAGGCGCTTGGCGTAGGGGTCGATCAGCAGCTTGTTGGGATTGAAGCGATGGCCCTCGGCGGGGCGGTAGGGGCCATGGACGCGATAGCCGTATTTCTGCCCCGGCCTGAGCCCCGAGATATAGCCGTGCCAGACATGGCCATCCCGTTCCGGCAATTCGATACGGGTTTCCTTGCCCTTCGCATCGAAAAGGCACAGCTCGACCCGGTCGGCATGGCGCGAGGAAAGGGCAAAGTTCACTCCGGCACCGTCGAAGGTCGCGCCGAGCGGCGCCGCATGGCCGGCGGTGATCGCGGGACTGCGCATCGTCAACTGGCCACGAGCCTTTCATATAGCTGAGCATAGGCCCTGGCAGACTGGTCCCAGCCGACGGGCTGGGCCATGGCATTGCGCTGCATCTTCGCCCAGATGCCCTGGTCAGCGTGAAGCCTGCAAAGTGTCGTCAGCGCATTTCGCAATGCCTCGGCGGTCACCGGTGAGAATTGCAGCCCCGTCGCCACGCCACGCGCCAAGGCGGCGGGAGACGCGTTGATGACCGTATCGGCCAGCCCTCCGGTCAGCCCGACCAGTGGCAGCGTGCCGTAGCGCAGCCCATATAGCTGGGTCAGACCGCAGGGTTCGAAGCGCGAGGGTACAAGGATCGCGTCTCCGCCTGCCATCATGCGATGCGACAGACCTTCGTCATACCCGATCCGGACCCCGACATTTGCCTCGCGTTCGGCCATCGCGGCGAATGACAGTTCAAGCTCGCGTTCCCCCGAACCCAGAAGCGCGAGCTGGCCACCATGTTCCAGCAAGGCGGGCAGGGCCTCCAGCACGAGGTCCAGACCCTTCTGGTGTGTCATGCGCGATACAATGATGCAAAGTGGTCCGCTGGCTTCGGGCAGGCCGAATTCGGCGCGCAACGGGGCCTTGTTCGCGAGCTTGCCCCTTGGGGTCTGGTAGGGCTTGATCAGGGGATCGGTGGCCGGGTTCCAGATCTCGCTGTCGATGCCATTCAAGATCCCGGTGAGATTTTCGCGGCGGCTGCGCATCACCCCGTCAAAGCCGATCCCGAACTCCGGTGTCATGAGTTCCTCGGCGTATCGCGGGGATACCGTCGTCAGGATATCCGCGCCGACCAGCCCGGCCTTGAGCGCCGAAACCGCGCCCCAGTATTCGTATCCCCCTGAATGAAACCGAGACGGATCAAGGCGCAAGGCGCCGATCCGCTCGGGACCGACGAGGCCGTGAAAGGCGATGTTGTGGATGGTCAGCAGGCTGCGCACGTCATGTTCACCCATCTGGCCGAGATATTCGGTCATGAAGCCGGCTTGCCAATCATGGCCGTGGAGTATCTGCGGCCGCCAACCGTCCGCGCCATTGGCCGCGACATGGGCCGCGATCCAGGAAAGTGCGGCGAAGCGTTCGGGATTGTCGGGCCAGTCACCACCGGCGGGGCCGATATAGGGCCCGCCGGGCCGATCGTAGAGATGGGGCGCATCGATCGTGAGGATCTCCAGACCGGCCGCCATCCCGAAGATCAGGCGCGCCGGTCCGCCGAAGAGATTATCAAAACCGCCGACCACTTCGGTTCTGTCCCCAAGCGCCGCCATGACGGCAGGATAGCCGGGCAGCAGGGTCCGCATCTGGATCCCTTCCGATGCCAGCGCACGGGGCAGGGCGCCCGTGACATCCGCGAGCCCGCCAGTCTTGACCAGCGGTGCGCATTCCGATGTGACGGAGAGGACGGAGATCAAAGCTCAGCCGCCCGCTTGTCCAACATCGTCTGGGTGATCAGCGTGACACCCCGCGGGCTGACGCGGAACCATTTGGCGTCTTCCAGCGGGTCTTCGCCCACGACCAGCCCCTCGGGGATGACCACGCCGCGATCGATCACCACCTTGCGCAGCCGCGCCGAGCGGTGGACCGTGACATAGGGCAGCACCACTGCATGATCGAGCACCGCGTAGCTGTTCGTATGAACCTCGGTGAACAGCAGCGAATTGCGGATCTCGGTTCCCGAAACGATGCATCCGCCCGAAACCATGGACGAGATCGCGACGCCGCGGCGATCCGTTTCGTCATGAATGAACTTTGCCGGGGGAACGCTGATCGCGTTCGTCCAGACCGGCCAATCCCTGTCCCAGAGGTTCAGCCCCGGCGTGAAGTCCGTAAGCGCGATATTGGCCTGCCAGAAAGCATCGATCGTCCCGACATCCTTCCAGTAGGCCGGAGCGCCGGGATCGCGCACGCAGGACACATCGAAGCGATGCGCCATCGCCTTGCCCCGCGCAACGATGTCGGGGATCAGGTCATTTCCGAAATCATGGCTGGATTCGGGATCTGCGGCATCCTTTTCAAGCAGGTCGCGCAGGAAGGCCCAGTTGAAGACATAGATCCCCATTGATGCCAGCGAATTTTCGGAATCCCCCGGCACTGTCGGTGGGTCCTTCGGCTTTTCGAGGAATGAGGTTATTCGCCCGGTTTCGTCTACCCCCATGACACCGAAGGCGCTGGCCTCGGCCTTGGGAACGGTCAGGCAGCCGATTGTCACGTCTGCGCCGCTTTGGACATGTTCGCGCAGCATGATCTCGTAATCCATCTTGTAGATGTGATCGCCCGCGAGGATGATGATGTAATCGACGTCATAGCTGTCCACGATATCGATGTTCTGGGTCACGGCATCGGCTGTGCCTCGATACCAGTGTTCATCCGACATGCGCTGCGAGGCAGGCAGGATGTCGAGGAATTCGTTACGCTCCGGCCGAAAGAAGCTCCAGCCGCGCTGGCAGTGCCGGATCAGGCTGTGCGCCTTGTACTGCGTTGCGATGGCAATCTTGCGGATTCCGGAATTGACGGCATTGGAAAGCGCAAAGTCGATGATCCGTGTCTTGCCCCCGAAATAGACGGCAGGTTTCACGCGTCGGTCGGTCAGTTCGAAAAGTCTGCTGCCCCGTCCCCCTGCAAGGACGAAGGCCATCGCCCTGCGCGTCAGTCGTGCGTTTTCAACCATCGCTTCCTCCTCCCATCATCGTCATTCGCTGGCCGTGAGGATCACGACCGAGAGCGGCGGCAGGGTCAGTTCGGCCGAGGCGGGTTGGCCGTCATGCGGCTTTGCCTCGGCGATGACCTGACCCAGATTTCCCTGTCCGCTGCCGCCATAGATCGTCGCGTCGGTGTTGATCGCCTCGTCCCATGATCCGGACTGAGGCAGGCCGATCCGGAAGCCATGCCTTGGAACAGGTGTCAGATTGCAGATGGCAACGACCGGCGCGTCTGCGTCCTTGCCCCGCCGCAGATAGGCCAGGATCGATTGGTCGGCATCGCTGCGCAGCCACAGGAAGCCAGCGGGCTCGGCGTCCCGCACATGCAATGCCGGCATCTTGCGGTAGAGCAGGTTCAGATCGCGGACCAGCCTGCGCAAGCCTTCATGCAGCGGCTTTGCGGCCGCCTGCCAGTTCAGTTCGCCATTGTGGTTCCATTCCTCGGGCTGGCCGAATTCGCAGCCCATGAACAGGAGCTTCTTGCCGGGATGGGTCCACATGAAACTGTAGAAGGCACGCAGGTTCGCGAATTGCTGCCATTCGTCACCGGGCATCTTGCGCAGCATGCTGCCCTTGCCGTGGACCACCTCGTCATGGCTGATCGGCAGGATGAAATTCTCGCTGAAGGCATACATCAGCCCGAAGGTCATCTGTTCGTGGTGATATTTGCGGTGGATGGGCTCCTTGGACATGTAGCCCAACGTGTCGTTCATCCAGCCCATGTTCCATTTGTAGCCAAAGCCCAGCCCCCCTGTGTCGACCGGGGCAGACACCTTGGGAAACGAGGTGCTTTCTTCGGCCACCGTGATGATGCCCGGAACCTCGCCATAGGCGGCGATGTTCATTTTCTGCAGGAAGTCGATCGCCTCGTAATTCTCGCGCCCGCCATCCTTGTTCGGAATCCATTGGCCGGGCTTGCGCGAATAATCGCGGTAAAGCATGGACGCCACGGCATCCACGCGCAGCCCGTCTATATGGTATTCCCGAAGCCAGTAGATCGCATTCGCGATCAGGTAGTTTTCGACTTCCAGCCGACCGTAATTGTAGATCAGCGTGTTCCAGTCCTGATGGAAGCCTTCGCGCGGATCGGCATGTTCGTAAAGCGCGGTTCCGTCGAAGCGCGCCAGCCCGTGCGCGTCGGTCGGGAAATGGCCGGGCACCCAGTCGAGGATCACGCCCAGACCTGCGCGATGGGCGGCGTCGATCAGGTCGCGGAATTCGTGCGGCGGTCCGAAGCGGATCGTCGGCGCATAGAGCCCGACCGGCTGGTAGCCCCATGAGCCGTCAAACGGGAATTCGGTGATCGGCAGAAGCTCCAGATGGGTAAAGCCCATTTCCTTTGCGTAATCGACAAGCTCATGGGAAAGCTCCTTGTAGGACAGCGGGCGTGCCCCATCCTGCCAGCGTCGCTTCCAGCTTCCCAGATGCACCTCGTAGATCGAGATCGGGGCCGAACGATCCTGCAGGGCGGGTCGCTTCGCCATCCAGTCCTGATCGTGCCAGCCATATCCCTGGATATCCCGGACCATGCTGGCCTTTTCCGGCGGGTGCTGGCTGCCGAAGCCCAACGGGTCGGACCTGAGCGTCACATCCCCCTTGGCGTCGAGGATCTCATACTTGTAAAGCGCGCCTTCGCTGATCCGCGGCAGGAAGATTTCCCATACTCCGCTGGCCCCCAGCTTTCGCATCGGATGTCGACGGCCATCCCATGCGTTGAAATCGCCGACGACCGAGACGCGTCTGGCATTCGGGGCCCAGACTGCGAAATGTGTCCCGTCTATGCCCTCATGCGTGGTGATATGTGCCCCGAGCGCCTGCCAAAGCCGACGATGCGTGCCTTCCCCGATGAGGTGCAGATCAATCTCGCCCAGAACCGGACCAAAACGATAGGGGTCTTCGAATTCCCATGACGTGCCATTGGAGGCTTCGGCAAAGAGGCGATACGGACCTTCGGGGATCGGGCCGAAGAACACGTCCTGTAACAGGCGGGGCAGGGGGATCTGTCCATCGTCCGTGACGACATGAAGCGCGGACAAACCTGGCAGAAAGACGGTCAACCAGCGCTTGCCGTCGATTTCATGCGGTCCGAGCTTGCCGAAAGCGTCATCACAGCGTCCCTCGCACAACTGAGCAAGGTCGCGTTCGCTTGGATATGGGGGTGATTTCAGCTTTGCCATCGAAATCACTGTAGCAAGGCCAAAGATTCGGGCAACGCGCCTGTGCATGCAGAGAAGACGATTTGCGGATTGAAAATGCCATGATTGAGTGGCCGCATGTGGTTTCGGTGAAAAAGAGGGCAGAGATGGCGGAATGGTGGCGTGACGCGGTAATCTATCAGATCTACCCCCGCAGCTTTCAGGACAGTGACGGCGACGGCATCGGGGACCTGCCCGGGATCACCCGCCGGCTGGACCATGTCGCGGCACTTGGCGCGGATGCGATCTGGCTTTCGCCCATCTTCACCTCGCCCATGAAGGACATGGGCTATGACGTCTCGAACTATACCGATATCGACCCGCTTTTCGGCACGCTGGCGGATTTCGACGCGCTGGTGGCACGGGCACATGAACTGGGCATCAAGGTCATCATCGACAAGGTGATCAGCCATTCCAGCGACAAGCACCCCTGGTTCGCGGAAAGCCGTCGCGACAGGACGAACCCGCGGGCAGACTGGTATGTCTGGGCGGATCCCAAGCCGGACGGAACGCCACCGAACAACTGGCCCTCGGTCTTTGGTGGCCCGGCCTGGGAATGGGAACCGCGCCGGCGCCAATACTACATGCACAACTTTCTGATCGAGCAGCCCGACCTGAACGTCTGGAATCCCGAAGTGCAGGTCGCATTGCTTGACGCGATGCGTTTCTGGCTGGAACGGGGCGTCGACGGCTTCCGGCTGGATACGGTGAACTACTATTTCCACGACCGTGATCTGCGCGACAATCCGCCCAACCCAAAGCATACCGGGCCCGACACGTTCGGGTTCCAGCTTCACATCCATTCCAAGAACCGGCCCGAGAATATCGCATTCCTGCGTCGCCTGCGTGCCCTGACCGATGAATACGATGCCCGGATGATGGTGGGGGAGGTCGGCGATGGCGGACAGGCCGCCATCGACATCATGGCCGAATACACCATGGGCGAGGATCGCCTGCACATGTGCTATTCGTTCGAGATGCTCAGCCCCGACTTCACCCCGGCCCATTTTCGACGCGCGATCGAAGGGGTGCGGCTTGGCGCGCCCGACGGGCATTCCTGCTGGAGTTTTTCGAACCACGACGTGGTGCGGCATGTGACCCGCTGGGCCGCTCACGCGCTGGACCCGGACGTTCTGGCGCGGCAGGCCATCGCCATGCTCTGCTCGTTTCCGGGTGCGATCTGCCTCTATCAGGGGGAAGAATTAGGGCAGACGGAAGCCGAGCTCGTCTATGAGGAACTGACTGATCCGCCCGCCCTGCGCTTCTGGCCAGAGATCAAGGGCCGTGACGGTTGCCGCACGCCGATGGTCTGGGAAGCGACCGCGCTGAATGGCGGATTTTCTCAGGGCAAGCCCTGGTTGCCGATCAAGTCTGCCCAGGCGGCGCGGGCGGTGGATCTGCAAGCCGCCCAGGCGGACAGCGTGCTTTCTGCCTATCAGAAGACCATTGCCTTCCGGAAATCCCAACCGGCGCTGCGCTGGGGCGATATCGCGTTTCTCGATCTGCCCGAACCGCTCCTGGCATTCACGCGCGAGCACGGCGGTGAAAGGCTGACCTGTGTTTTCAATCTCTCTGGCAACCCTGCCAGCCTGAAGCTGGCTTCCGATGCGGCGCTCTGCGGGCCTTCAGTCGCCACGCTGAAGGCGCATCGGCTGGATCTGCCCGCGAACGGGTTTGCCTGGATCTCCGGTGAAGGGTCAATCCTGCGCGCTGGTCGCTGAGCGTCGTGGCACGGGGGCAAGCTCGGCCGCGATCCGCGCGGCCACGCCTTCCGCATGGGCTGTCACCTCGGGAATGCCCATGAGTTCGCCGATATGCCCACGTGCAAGCGGCCCCGCGACATGGAGGCGGGGGGTGGGCCGCGCATCCGCACCGACGGCCAGGCTGTGATCGGTTACCTCGAGCCCCAGCCCCAGCGGATCGGCGCGGATCAGGCCTTCGCGCGACATTGCGCTGAGCAGCGCCGAGGAACCGACGATTCCGCCATGCGCCGGGCCTGTGGTCAGGATAACGGCGTCGAAGGTCTCGGTCGTGGTTTCGCCTCCGCGCGCATGCCATGTCACGACAAGGCCTTTTTCGGACGTCTCCGCCCGGATGAG